>USHP01000029.1 GCA_900554625.1 uncultured Eubacteriales bacterium
GTCCCGCTAAAGTCCCGCTTTTGCCCTCTCAATGCAAAAAGAAAGCCCAGTGACCGAGGCCGCAAAGCCTTGCAATCACTGGGTTTTTCTATGGAGTGTAAGACCAATTGAGATATTTGCGGAAATCCATGACTTTCAAGGCTTTGCGGGTCTTCACCCATTATTTTTTGGCGTTTTCGCTGCGATGGCTGTGGATTTTCCACCCGAGGGTCAATTTTAGTGTTCGACCAAAAAAGATGTCTGCTTTATCCATGCCGAAAGATTGACTGAGGGAAGCGCCTGCTTCATCGGACACATTATCCAAGGAGTTCGTCCAGCAGGTAGTTGTATTCCGGCAGCTGATCCGTGTACTCTTTCATCCATTCCCGCATAGCTCGCTTTTCCAGATTGGTGGCTTCCGTGTAATCCTCGCTGTGCCCTTCCTGCTCCATAAAGTCGTATGCGAGATTCTGATAGATCTCTTTCACCAATGTTTCGGGATCTTCCAGTCGTGTTACATCGGAGTCATCAATGGAATCCGCCGCAGGCAGGCCAAGCAGAACATACCCGAACTTTTTCGAATAGACCACATCGAGCAATTCAGAGCCTTCAATGTAGTTCTGGAATACCCCAAGGACCCTCTCAAGCTCACTTTTCTTTTCCTCTAATGAACTCATGGCAACATCTCCTTCCTGCCGGAATGAGCAACTTTCCCGGTCTGGTGTATGTGGTTCTTTTATTATACCGCATTTTCTTTGGCCGTGGAAGAGAGGTGGGACGGGAACTTTTCCCAATCACATGGTCTGTTCCATCGTTGCCACCCGGAAATAACCATGAGAATATGCGGGGGCCAGATCAATTTCGCCATCTGGGCAATAGACCCGGACTCCTGCTGCGGTCAGCTTTTCTCCAATCGCCGCCAAACCTTCGGCGTCACGAGCCAGACGGTCGCCGTTCATCACCAGCACACGGTCATAGACTCCATGTCGTGCATCACGGATCAGCGTTCGAATGCTCTGTCGGTTTGCGTCCAAGCCGCTCTCATATTGGAGCATCTCTGCGGAAATCGAAAAGCCAAGCTGGCCGGCGAGGCTTCGGAGTGCGGTGAGCTGCTGGTTTATGGCGAGACGATTGCTTTCCGTAGACGCTCCATCTACCCGGCAGTATAGGCAGCACTTAGACATCTGATTTGACCTCCTTGAACGAATTTGGGGAGACGCTACCACTCAGCCCTGACATTCATCCCGGATGAAATCATACAGGGCTTCCGGTTCCTTCAGGCACCACTTAGTTTTTTCATCATCGGTCCAGACTTCATAGTCCGGGGCGGCATCGTAAAGCCACCAGCTGATATAGTCGTACTGGTCGTTGACCGCTTCCTTCAGCACATCCAGCAAGGCGGCAAGAACCAGCGCTCCGCCCTCAAAGACGAAATGTCCATCTCCCATCATGGCGAGTGCCTTACTGAACTGTTCGTCTCGATCCTTTTGCGCTTGGATCTTTCGCAGGGCTTCACAGAAGGTTTCCTTGGACAGCATTAAAGTCCCCCTCCCGGATTCTCCCCCTCCGCTTCCTGTTCGGCTTTCCATTTCAGAAGCAAGGAGATGGCCAACTCCTGAGTAGCGGGATTGACGCAGAACTCGAAAAACTTCACAGCCAACATTTCTGGCGTCAGCCCCATCGGGGCGATTACCGCTTCCAACTGTTCCAGAAGCTCCGCATCTACTTGGATTTCCACGAGCTCATATTGCTTTTCATCCATGGTGCGTTTCCTCGCCTTCCGAAGATTCCTTCCGCAACTCGTCCAGTCGCTGCCGGAACAGCTCCTGGAGCTCCTTCCAGACCTGCGGCTGCTTGAGGGTCACTATCGGCTGGTTCAGTTCCCGCTCCAGATCGGCGACAGCCACCGAAAGCGTCTTTTCATCGAACAACTGGTAGTGGCGACGAAGATACTGGACGACCGCCGCACTCTCCTCATCTTCGCTGCGCATGGCATAGCGGAGGGCGCTGTTGATGACACAGGAAAAGTCATCCACATAGTCAAGGTTGAACCAGGAGGCTGGGCAGAGAACCAGGTCATCTTTGCCTTCCTCGGTGATCACCAGCCCAATGTCCTCGCGGCTTATCCTTTCCAGCACGGTGTCCAGGTCATCTGCCAGTGCTTGGCGTGAGATGCGTTCCATGCTTTCCAGAGGTTGTAAAATCGGCATCCTTTCCTTCCTCCTATCGTCTTCTTTGATTTTGCCAGATGTGAGCACCCGACTCAAGCTGTGCCACAATCGAGGATATGGCTCCTGTTCTCCATATCGGTTTAAATGTGCGCGGATCTCTGCCACAGCGGTGGAACGGGTAGCTTCGCCCAGACGGCTCAGGTTCCGGCAGGTGAATTCCGCGACTATGCCGGGCATATAAGTGTGCCGCCCCAGACTGTACTGGATCGCTGCCAGAACGATATGCCGCAGCCCTCCATCTAAAATGGGAGCGAGGATTCTCACGGAGAACAGCAGCCCGGTGCTTCCTTTTTGGGACTGGAGAGAGAGGCCGTTTCGCTCGGCTCGTTCCATCGTGTGCGTCCAGTCCTGCCGTGCGATGAAACCGGCTACAGGAGCCACCTCATAAAAGCCTTTTTTATGTCTCACGGCTGCACCTCAAGCCCGGCTTTTGACTGACCTTTATACAGAAGATTGTTGGCCTCCATCTCCTCAAAGGTGACCGGCTCGAAGTGATTGACATCCACTCCGGCATTCAGCATTCTCTCGTTTGCCTGGATGAGCGGCCAGTAATCCGCGTCGGTATTGCCGTGGATGTGGCCAAAGACCATGTAGCAGCGCATGATGTGAGGCCAAGACATCATGGGGTAGTGACAAAGTGTGTACTGCCGCTTCTCGTCTGCGACATACAGCAGGTTATTGACGCTTTCAAAGAATCGTTCTGTCTGACAACTCCTGATCCATCCCCTGTCATGATTCCCAAGGATGAGATGTTTCTTCCCCCGCAGCCGCCGCAGGTATTCCTCCGGCGGCTTTTGGCTGCGGTAGATCAGGTCGCCGAGGATATAGACAGTATCCTTCCCTGTGACCTTGTGGTTCCAGTTTTCGATGAGAGTTTCGTCCATCTCCTCGATACTGGAAAAGGGCCGATTGCAAAGGCGGATGCAGTTTTCGTGACCGAGATGCAGGTCAGAGGTAAAGAAGATCATGGGGTTTCACCCTCCTTCTTCATCCTGGGAACTGGGATTGGCTGCCATCGGCAGTATTTTGCAAGTTCATCCTGACGCTCCCGAGGCAGGTTCATAAAATCGACAATGCTCTCTCCCGGAAACCTGTCGTGGCAGTAGGCGGGAAAGACTCCCTCCGGCACGATGCCGATGGACTCCGCTCCGGTCAGGCGGGCCTTCAGTTCCTCTGCGTTTCGGATGCATACGGGAACGCCTGCCCGATAAAGCGCCAGGAAGAAACGGACCGCCTCAATCGTCCGGGTCTCCGCAAGACCGGCCACCACCAGATAGTAGCCATGCGCATCTTGGTGTACGATGCAGTCGATGTGGGTGCTGTTGCCGCCCCGGCATACCTCCCAGGGGTGACCGGTGCGGGGACGCTCCTTCAGCCACCGTGCAAAAGCTTCGGGGGAATCTCCGCCCAGCTTGGACAGTCCCTCGTCCCGCCCATCGGCGTGGAGAGCGTACTGCTCTTTTTCCGATTTCTCCGTTCCAGTGTATCCCATGGCCCGATAGCCCAGGGCACAGAAGTGATAGAATTCGTTTGCGGTCACGGATGGGAGCCGCTTGTTATTTTCCAAAGGATACCCAACCGCCGAGGTGAGAAACTCCTCCACCTCCTGCTGGGAGAAGTCCTGGAAGAACTCCTCCTTCCACTGTGGGAATACCCTCCACAGATCCCGGCGCAGGATGGTTCCGGTTCGATGCCAGATGGGCAGCTCCCGCTCCACCAGTTCCTGATAAGAACCGGTTTCCACCATCTGAACGGTGTCCCGTACCGCACCCTCCAGCCAGGCGGTGAATGGGGCGATGTCATAGGGGAAGGCGCGCTCTTTGCGGCTGTCCACCTCCAGCACATGCCGATGCCCCAAGAATATTGCCCGATACCCGATCTTCTGATCCTCGCCGGCGGCAAAGTGGAACCACGCTGCCTCCTCCGGGAACTCGGAATGCCACCAGGTTTCAAACTCCTCAAAGCTCTCCACCTGGCCGTCCGCCCGCAGCTCCTCAAAGCTGCCGAAGTCTTCAATGGTACCTCGCTCCGCACGGAGCCATAGTTCCCAGCTTGTGTTCTCCGGGCCTGGCTCCAGCCGGTGGAGAAGGCGGAAGATCCGGTCGATGGCCGCATAGGATGTCTCGTCATAGGTGAAGGAGCAGTTGATGTTTCGGTATTCCACCCGACCCAGCCAGTTGATGTAGTGCTTGATCTCCGGCGCTTTCATGTTTCCACCTCCTCAGTATCCGTATCCCCATCCTCCGTTTCCTCAAACTGGAGCCGGAAGAGGGCAGTGTGCTCTCCCACAAGAGCGGGATATTTGTAATAGACATGGCGGCAGAGGGTTTTGTACAGTTCGAGGAGCCTCGGATTATCTCCGAAGTCCACAAGCCCGTCCATGATTCGCTCGATCTCCCGCTCCTCGGTGATCCTGCCGTTCAACACCTGTTCTACCAAACGGCTGTATTGCTGATATGCGGCGTCCATTAGGCGGGAAATCTCCTGGACGATCTCACGGATTGCGGCAAAGCACGCCTCCTGCTCCTTGGCCTCCGGCCTTTCTTCCTCTGTCATAATGTGTCCCCTCCCGTCAAGAGCTGCGGCGCAGCCTCCACGCTGTGGAAGAGGAAGTGCATCCGGTCGATATGCTTGTCAATATGCCAGTGTCCACAGAACCAGTGGTCGTATTTGAGTTTCCGCTCGATCTCCTCCAGCCATTTCTCGGTAGAGTCGTCCACGGTACTCTGGTCGATCATCGGAAGAAATGCTTCCTGCGGTTCATACTGATAGGGACAGGTGTGGGAGAGAACGGTGTCTACCTGCCAGCCGCAGGAGCACAATGTCTGGATGACCTTGTCCTTGATCTCCTGGGAAGGCTGCTCATCCGGCCACCAGCCGTAACCTCTGGCCAGCCGGTAGAATTTGTCCACGCTGTAAGCTCCGCCGATGACCAAATGTCGGAGACCTTCCAGATCAAAGATCTCACCATCCATAGCAAACAGCAGGCGGGGAAAGGCTTCCTCTACCCAGACTGTCCCGCCGTTCCACTGCTTCGTGCGATAGGAAGGGATGCTGGCCGGCCGGATCTCATGGTTGCCGTGGATGCAGAGCATCGTCGGCTTTACGGCGGCAAGAACTCTCTTCATCTCTGTGTCTCGCCGGTTTCGGTAGTAGTTCGCTCCTACATCTCCAAGCAGAACCAGAGTATCCTGCTCTGTCAGCTTCTTGCTGTCGCAAAACTGTATGACCTCATAGGGGTCTCCGTGGATATCACCCGTGTAATAGATCATTGGTCATTCCACCTTTCTTTTCTCATTATACCAACTCGGAAGACCCATATCCGGGACTTTCCAAAAACATATCCACTGTTCCAAAAATATATCCACCTTTACTGGCATAGATCGACCGGCAGTCAATGCTCGTGACTTCCGGTTGATTGCTTTCTCAGGTTCAGACGGTAAAATCAAAGTTATCTGGTTTACCGTATCTGCCTTGATGCTCTTTCAAGGAGGCTTTCAGCGATTTTATAACATCCAGGAGAATCATCATCTCATAGGTACTGCAATCCGAAAGGAGCAGGGCGATTTCTTCGCTGGCGCACCGTTCAGTGCTGATGATTTGCTCCATCAAAAGCCGGTCGGGAGATACGCCCAAAGCATTGGCGATAAGCACAAAGGTGTCAAGGCTCATGCTCTTGATCCCGCTCTCTATGTAGCTGATGTAAGATGGCGTTTTATCCACCAGTTCAGAGAGCATCGCTTGCGAAAGGTGGTTGCGCTGACGGACTTCACGGATGTGTTTTCCAATGACTTTGTAGTTCAGGCTCATAATAAGACCTCCAAAAAATTTTGCAGTCTTATTATAGTGTTTAGATTATATCATCAACTCGACCTTATATCAATTTCACCCCAAGTTGATATACTCTTAGAAATAGATAATCTGGAGAATATATTTGAGGGGGGAAGCCGATGACGGAACATGATTTGACCGAGAGCCAGTTGGTCGGCTCCCGTATTCGAGATGCGCGGATCAATCGCCGGATGAGCCAGGCCGATCTTGCTGCAAAGGCCAATATCTCGCTGCCCCATGTCAGCAATATCGAAAAAGGCAAGACGAGCATGAAGTTGGAAACCTTTATCCGAATCATCGAAGCCCTGCAAGTGTCTGCTGATTCCCTTCTTCGGCCCGATGTGCCGGAGGTGAGAAGCCTATACCAGAGCGAGTTTGACGAGCTGCTGGCCGACTGCTCTCCCAAGGAGCTGGATTCCATCCTGAAGATTGTTCGTGAGTTGAAATCCACTATGGCCAGACGGGATGACAATACCTGAAAAATTGCGAGCTGGAATTGCCGGCTCGCTTCTTTTTTTCTCATCTATCGACCAGAAGTCAAGGTGTTGACTTCTGGTCGATTTTGTTATTAGTCTGCAGATTATATAATGGCCTGGAAGAGAAATAACACAGGGGGAGCAAATATGTCAGATCTGGCCGTTCAAAATAGAGAGTCAGAGCAGGAAGTTATGCCCTCATTTGATTTCCTGCTGGAAAGGGAGACGGAACGAAACACCCTTTTAGCGGAACATCGTGCCTGGTTAAAGGAAATCAAGCGGGAACGCCCGCTTCCCAAAACACATTACCGTGTGGCGGTATACATCCGCTACTTCAACCAGACCCGCTATGAGGACTATCTCTCAGCTCATAAAAAGCAATTTCTTGATACACTGGCTCTCTGCCCAAACTGGAAGTTTGTCGGTTTCTATGTGGACGAGGGCAGCACTGCGCCCAATATGGAGAACGCTCCGGAGTGGTCAAGGCTCCTTCAAGACTGCTACGAGGAAAAGGTCAATCTGATCATTACCCAGAAAGCAAGCAATATCTCGAAGAAGCTCTCCGAGCTCTCTTTCTGTACGCGCCTCTTGGCAGCACTCCCAAAGCCAGTGGGCGTTTACTTCGTTTCGGAGGATATTTATACGCTGGCTTCCTATTACCAGGAGGATCTACACGACCCCTACTTTTTGCCAGATCCCGGTTGGAAGATACTCCCTGATGACGAACCCCGGAGGGAAATGCTGCATGATTGACAAGTCCACACGCAAACAGCTTGCGGAACGGAAAGAACGGGTCCGCCGGCGTATCAACACAAAAGTTGACCCGGAGAACTATGAATTCATTCCGGCTAAAAAGCCCATCGACTATTACGATAATGATATAAGGCAGCGGGTCGCCGTGTATGCCCGTGTCTCCACAGACAATGTCCAGCAGACTTCCTCCTATGAGCTGCAAAAGAAATACTATGAAGATTTTGTTGTGCATCATCCCAACTGGACATTGGTCAAAATCTATGCGGATGAGGGGATTAGCGGAACTTCTCTGGCTCATCGGGACGAGTTCAACAGCATGATCGCCGATTGCCGCAGCGGGAAAATCGATATGATCATTACCAAAAGCGTGTCTCGCTTTGCCCGAAATGTGGTGGACTGTATCAGCATGGTGCGAATGCTTGCGGAGCTGCCCAGTCCCGTCGGAGTGTTCTTCGAGAGCGAATGTATCTTCTCCCTCAAAGACGATTCCCAGATGGCGCTTTCGTTTCAAGCCACCATGGCTCAGGAGGAGTCTCACATCCGCAGCCGGAGCATGGAAACCTCCTTGCGGATGCGGCTGGACGGAGGTCTGCCATTGACGCCCAAACTGCTGGGGTATTCTCACGACGCAGATGGAAACCTGGTCGTCAATCCGGACGAAGCTCCCACAGTAAAACTCATCTTCTATATGTATCTGTACGGATATTCCACCTCCGACATTGCGGCGGCGCTCACCGAGCTGGGCCGAAAGACTTATCTGGGAAATGTCAAGTGGACATCCAACTCCATTGTCCAGGTCCTTCGCAATGAGCGGCATTGCGGGGATGTACTGACCCGGAAGACCTTCACCCCCAACTATCTGAACCACAAGGCCAGAAAGAATCGGGGGGACAGACCCCAGAGCCTTTACCGGAACCACCACGAGGGCATTGTTTCCAGAGATGATTTCATTGCGGTTCAGCATCTTCTGAACAACTCCAAGTATGGCAACCGCTCCATCCTCCCGGAGCTGCGGGTGATCGACAGCGGCCTGCTCAGAGGGTTCGTGACCATCAATCCCCGCTGGGCTGGATTTAAGCCGGCGGATTATTACCAAGCGTCCGCCAGTATCCATCCACCCGATGAGCAGCAGGCGGATGCATCCCTGCCCTCGAGCATCACATTGGTTCCGGGAGATTTTGATATGAGAGGCTTTGAAATCGCCCGCAGTGAATTCTTTGATAATTATCACCGTCCCTATGTACTGTTTCAAGATAAGAGGATCAAGTTCAGCACCACATGTGTTCGGTCTTTTGGGAAAGACAACCATGTGGAGCTGCTGGTCAACCCTGTGGAGATGAAGTTCGCCGTCCGTACAGCGGCGAAAAGCAGCCGCAACGCAGTCGTGTTTTCCAAGCTGTCAGACGGAAAGTATCAGCCCAGGGATATCGCCGGTGCGGCCTATGTAGAAACGCTTTTTCAGTTATTCGGCTGGAGTCCGGATTTAAAATACCGGATCGCCGGAGCGCTGTTTCAAACTGAAACTGAATCTGCGTATATTTTTGATGTCAATGATGCGGAAGCGTTTATTAAATCGTACCTGCTTTCCGGTTCAAAAAGCACGGAACAGGCAAAGGAGCCTGTACAGCCCCTTTCTATCTCCGGCAAACGGGTGCGGGCAGTCCCGGAGGAGTGGATCGGCTCTTTTGGCAAGCAATATTACCTCCACCAACAGTCTTTCCCGCCCGTCTGCGATCAGAGTGAGGAAGACTGGAAAATCCGCATGGAGGGCCAGTTGTATGAAACCGGGCAGAAACTCCGCGTGACAGGATTTGACGTGCTGCGTGACTATATCTGTCAGGAACTCGGTCAGTACGGGAAGGAGGAATCCTAAATGTTCGAAGAAAGTCGGGAAAATACCGGCGGTGTAATCGCCGGAATGCTTCGTTCCCTGGAGGACGGGCATTTGGATATTGTTCCGTCTGCTGAATTAAAAAAAGCGGAACTGGCAGCTTCTCCCGCAAACAGCAGTAGTGATGAGGTCCTGGAGATGGCCGGTGACTTTAACTACGATGGCTACCAAGTGGTACGCCGTGAGTTCTTCGCCCATATTAATGAGCCGTCTGTAACTTTCAACAATTACAAATTTTATGTAAATACCGCCTGCCTGAACCGCTTCCCACAAGTTGATTATGTGCAGGTATTGGTCAATCAGGAGAGCAGGATCTTGGCGATCCGTCCCTGTCGGGCGGAAGATCGGGATGCCTGCGCCTGGTGCACCAACGGCTCCGGCAGACGTAAACCGAAACAGATTACCTGCAAGATTTTTTTCGCCAAAGTGTTTTCACTGATGGACTGGAATCTGGACTATCGATATAAACTCCTCGGGCGGATAATCCATGCCAAGGATGAGTGGCTCATCGCATTTGATCTCACAGCGACCGAAGTGTATCAGCGGGTGCAAAAAGACGGCCAGAAGCCCAAGTCTTCTCGAACTCCCGTGTTTCCGGAGGGCTGGAAGACGCAGTTTGGACTCCCGTTCCGGGAACACCAGAAATCTATGCAGGTAGACATTTTTGAAGGATATGCTGTATATGGGTTGCGCGATAACATAGCTCCTGCTGCATCAGAGCAGTCAGACGAGGCTGCCTCTGATACTGGTAGTAAGTCCGTTTTGGGAGGACAAGGACATGAATCATGAAAATCAATTGCAGGCTTACTTAACGCTGGACCCTGCGCGAAACCGGATTCGAATCCACAGGCAAACGATTCGTCTCTTGAAGAATCCTGCGTATGTGCAATTCCTGGTAAACCCTGAAGAGCTGTATATCGCCGTTCTCGGATCGGACAAACCTATTTCAGGCGGGACCGCAAACAAGGTTCGGATGTCAAACACATCCCAGCAGTCTATAGAATTCTATAGTACGATCCTTATTAAAAACTTTTCCGAACTGCTGGGTGGCTTTGACCTGAGATTTAATTACCAGCTGACCGGTGAGATCGATCAAGTCAACCGGGTCGCATATTTTTCCCTCAAAACCGTCAAACAGCTGGAACGCAGGAGGCTACATGACAGAGAAAGCATTTAGGCAGCTTAACATCGATCCGGAATTCAAAAACTTGATTCGTCCACTTCGCCGGGAGGAATACCGGCAACTGGAGCTGAATCTGGTCATGGAAGGATGCCGGGAAGATATCATCGCATGGAATGATACCATCGTCGACGGTCATAATCGCTATGAAATATGCAATAAAATGCGCATTCCTTATGGAGTCAAGGAGCTGGATTTTCCAAGCAGAGATGCTGCCATCGCCTGGATCTGTGCGAACCAACTTGGGCGCCGCAACATCTCAGAAGAAACCAGGAAATATCTGATTGGGAAACAATATGAAGCGGAAAAGAAAGTACAGCGAAATAGGAATGGCTATAATCAGTACCGTCCGAACCCCAACATTACTGTGGGGAGAGGCCGCCCAATAGATGAAGAGAGTGGCCGGCGAACAGCAGCCCGGCTGGGAAGGAAGTATCATGTGTCCGGCGCAACCGTACAGAAATATGCGAAATACAGTGCAGCATTAGATACCATTGAACAAAATGCTCCTGAGCTTGTTCCGCACATTCTTTCCGGGGCATATAAGATTTCTTTCGAAAATATCGTTGCTCTATCAGAAATGGAACCCGAAGAATTGAAAGCACTTAGTAAAAAAATCGGAAAAAATCCCTATGCGTTTGCTCGTTACAGTGAATCGAGACGATGCCTTTATTCCGACGCTTCTGCCAAGCCCGGTACAGCGGCGGCAGAACAGCCGGCAATCAAGACGATGCCCGCCTATGACCCGGATGCGGAAGTTGCTGGACTTACTCTTACGATCCCCTCCTGGATGAGCTCCATCGACCGGACAAAGTCCATGGCACATTTGGAAGCGATCTCACCTGCTGCAAGACAAAACCTCTTGGCGGCGTTGACTGAATTAGAAGGAAAAATCCAGGAAATGCTCAATGCAATTGAGGTGGAATCCTAATGGAAGATTATAGTATGTTTGTTCCCAATGTTCACTTCGAACAGATTCCCATCAAGAACCTCGTATCCAATCAGGAGTACCAGAGGAATATTTCCGAACAGCATGTGCTGAATGCTGCGGCACACTTTGATCTGTATCAGATCAACCCCGTGAAGGTAAGCCGTCGAAATGGGGTCAACTATGTCTTCAATGGCCAGCACACGGTGGAGATCGTCGCCCTGGCCTCTGGCTCTCGTGAAACGCCAGTCTGGTGCATGATATACGATGATCTGAACTACGAGCACGAGGCAGATATCTTCGCCAACCAGATGAAGTTTGTCAAACCGCTCCGTCCCTATGAAGTGTTTATGGCAAATGTGGAAGCCGGGAATCAGGAACAGCTTATGATCAAAGATCTGGTAGAGTCTTATTCTCTTTCCATTGGCCAGGTCAGAAACTATGGCGTTGTCTGTGCTGTCTCCACGCTTGAAAATATATATGAGCGGTTCGGTTACCATGTACTTGATCGAACACTCAGACTCTGCGTAGGCACCTGGGAGGGCGATATGAATTCGCTGTCTGCCAATATGCTCAACGGAATCGCCAGATTGGTCTACACGTTCGGCGATGCCCTGAAAGATGAGACCTTTAAGGAAAAAGTGGGGGAAATGTCGGTCAAGCTGCTTTCGAGAACAGCCAAGGAACGACGCCCCGGTTCTATGGGCTATGCTGAGGCGATGCTTCTGGCCTATAACCGCAAATGCAAATATCCGCTCAAATGGACCAAGCTCTACGAGAAGAATGTGGGGAACAATGAAGGACTGGACATTGATACGGATATGGACGAGGATGAGGGCGAGGACTCTTTTGAGGGAGTCGCCAAAGAATAAGCAAACGGACGGTTCCACCAGGAATCGTCCGTTTGTGATCTTATCATGGAAGGGAAAAGGCAGGGCGCATATACTCTATCGCTCCTCGGCTGAGACCATACTGCCCGGCCAACTGTTCCCAGTGTCCGGATACTGTTTTGCAGACCTCCTCTGCAGCCTGTTCCGCTTCCTGAGGGGCCAGGCCGAAATAATCGGCTACTTCCAGAGCCAGTTCCAAGTCAATGGTGTTATCATACTCACTCACATTGAGGGAAAGCCGGTCCCCCGAGGGGACTGGGTTCACATCATAGAGAGGGGCCAGCCGCCAGCCGGTGGGTGTCAGAAGGAAACCATGGTTGCGCAGGTGGTCGTCAGTATTGGAT
>USHP01000030.1 GCA_900554625.1 uncultured Eubacteriales bacterium
TTGGGTAAATTGTCCCATATTTCGGACGGAGTCCAGGTTGTTTAACTAACACGTTCCATTTTTGAATCAGCTGATATTTGCCAATTGCTTCAGCTGATCTGCAATGTCAGTTTGCTCCCAGGGGCGGTCTGCTACGCCAAAGTGGCCGACGGCGGCAGTGGGTGCGTAGATGGGACGGCGCAGGTTCAGCTTGCGGATGATGCCGGCGGGGGTCAGGTCGCAGGTTTCCCGCAGCAGTTCGGTCATCTTCTCATCGGAAATCACACCGGTGCCGAAGCTGTCCACCCGGACGGAAACCGGCTGTGCAACGCCGATGGCGTAAGCCAGCTGCACCTGTACCTGGGTTGCCAGTCCGGCAGCTACCAGGTTTTTCGCCATATACCGGGCCATGTAGGCAGCGCTGCGGTCCACCTTGGTGGGGTCCTTGCCAGAGGAGGCGCCGCCGCCGTGGGAGAAGTAGCCGCCGTAGGTATCCACAATGATCTTCCGACCCGTCAGACCGGTATCACCGTTGGGGCCGCCGATGACGAACTTGCCGGTGGGATTGATGTGGATGTGGGGAACCTGGTCGATGGAGAAGCCATAGCTTTCCAGCACCGGAGCGATCACAGCCTGGCGGATATACTTGCGCAGTTCGGAAATTTCAAAATCAGCGCTGTGCATGATGGACACCACCACGGTATCAATGCCCGCAACATTGCCCTGCTCGTCAAATTCCACGGTGACCTGGGTCTTTCCGTCGGGGCGCAGCAGGTCGGTGGAGTGGACGCACTCGGTCAGCCGGTTGCACAGGGCACGGCTCAAGGCTACCGGCAGGGGCATCAGTTCCGGAGTCTGGGTGCAGGCTCCGCCGAACATCATACCCTGGTCACCGGCGCCGCCCACTTCGTCATTGGTACCCAGGGCGATATCCGCGGACTGGGTATGAATCCGGCACTGGATTTCCACGCTGTCGGCATCAAATCCGTCACCGGGGTAGACATAGCCGATCTTCCGGATGGCTTCCCGGGCAACGGCAGCGTAGTCAACCTGGGCGTTGGTGGTGATTTCGCCGCAGATCAGGCAGAAGTTGGTGGTAACCATGGTCTCACATGCCACCCGGGACTTGGGGTCCTGAGCCAGGCAGGCATCCAGAATCGCATCGGAGATGGAGTCGGCAACCTTATCAGGGTGGCCGTTGGTAACACATTCAGAGGTAAACAGTCTTTTTTCCATATTGCATTCCTTTCTGTACTTGCGTCACTGCCGCTGGCAGTGACCACTGCGTTTGAGCACTTACATAAAAAAACCGCACACCGAAGATCCGATGTGCGTATATCGAATCCTCATCTTTCGTTTGCCGCCGGATTTGGCACCTTTTCCTTTCGGACAGGTTGCCGGGTTTCATCGGGCCGTTCCCTCCACCGCTCTTGATAAGGCTTGTATGCAATTTTCATGCTCTATTGTACTCATTTTTCCCCAAATGTCAACAACTTTTTCGGCAATTTTCGCTCCAAAATATTCACAATTCTGATATAGATTTTTTTCCATTTTGCTGGTAGAATGTTATAAATGCTTTTTAGGAGTTGAGTTTTTTGAAGAATCTACGTAGGCAGTTTGACCTTTTCTGTTACCGCAACCGGAACAAAGGCATTCCCAACCTGATGCTCTACATTGTGCTGGGCACCGCCGTGGTGTATGTGATGAGCCAGATGTCCAGAAATCCCTTTCTGTATAATCTGCTGTATTTTGACCGGGAACTGATCCTGCGGGGCCAGGTTTGGCGGCTGATTACCTATCCGCTGACTTATAATGCAGGTCCTTTGCTGCTGACAGCCATTTCCCTGCTGTGCTATTATTCCCTGGGACGAGCCATGGAAAACATCTGGGGCACCCTGCGGTTCAACCTGTTCTATCTGACCGGTGTGGTCATGATGGACGTGTACTGCATGATCTTCGGTGGCTACGCCAGCGTGACGTATCTGAACCTGAGCCTGTTTTTAAGCTATGCCACGCTGTATCCTGACAGCCAGTTTTTGCTCTTTTTCATCATTCCCATCAAAGCCTGGATTTTCGCCCTGTTTGATCTGGTCATCGTTTTGATTGACCTGGTCAGCCTCCCCTTCCCGTATAATCTGTTCTCCGTGATTTCTCTTGCCAACTATTTCCTGTTCTTCGGCAAAGATGTCCTGAACGTCATTCCCATGTCCTGGCGGGCCAATGCCCGGCGGGCTTTCCGCAAGGCTGCCCCTTCTAACAACAAGAAGGCCAAAGTCATTTCCTTTGACGCCGGCTCTTACGAAGCCAGCCACGCAGCCCCCAAGGCGCCCTATACCCACCGCTGCACCGTCTGCGGACGCACCGACATCAGCAACCCCGAGCTGGAGTTCCGTTACTGCTCCCGGTGTAAAGGCTACTACTGCTACTGTCAGGATCACATCAACAATCATGTGCACATTCAGTAAGTTCTACCCAGGCATCAGCCCTTTCGGCGGATGCCTGGGCTTTTTCCTGCTCTGCTGAAGTTCTGTTTGCCCCGGGCGTGCATAGGATGTTCCATACATCTGTTGCTTGAGGTGGTACAATGGAACACATTGCAAATCAAATCACCCTCCGGGGTTCCCTGGCTTCCCTGCCCCAGTTTTCCCATGAAAATCATGGACGCCGCTTTTTTCGCTTCTTCCTGGAAGTGCCCCGTCTGTCCGGAGCGGTGGATACCCTGCCGGTGATTGCGGAAGAGAGCATTCTGAACCAGGCGGATCTGTCCAACGGCGCCATGCTGACGGTTACCGGTCAGATTCGCTCCCACAACATCCGCAGCGACGGACGGCGGCATCTGCTGATTTTCGTCTTTCCTTCCTCCATTGTCTGTGAAGATGGTGAACCCATCAATGAAGTGACTTTGGAAGGCCCCTTATGTCGGGAACCTACTTATCGCCGTACCCCTCTGGGGAGGGAAATCTGCGATATTATGCTGGCAGTTCCCCGGGCATTCCAGCGGGCGGATTACCTGCCCTGCATTCTCTGGGGCCGGACTGCGCTGGATGCCTCCCAATGCCACACCCGGGACCGCATCCGAATCTGTGGTCGGCTGCAAAGCCGAATTTACACCAAAGTCACGGAATCCGGCAGTGAAGAACGCACCGCCTACGAAATTTCCGCACTGAGCGCGGAATTTCCGGAATAAGGCGCTTAGCTGACTTTTTTGTTGTCACAGTGGGATTTTCATGGTATATTGGTAGCAGAATCAGAAAAAAGGACTGGCCCTTATGAAACAGAACGTAAGTGAAATTATCCAAATCATGAAAGACCGCTATCCCGAGGCTCCCTGCGCATTGCACTACAGCAAAGACTATGAGCTGATGATTGCTGTGCGGCTGTCCGCCCAGTGCACCGATGCCCGGGTGAATCTGGTAACGCCGGCACTGTTTGCCGCCTACCCCACCCTGGAGGCCATGGCTGGGGCGGACATTGCCCATGTGGAGCAGCTGGTGCATTCCTGCGGATTTTACAAGCACAAGGCCCGTGACATTGTTCTGGCCTGCCAAATGCTGCTCAGCGACTATGGCGGAGTAGTTCCCGGAACCATGGAGCAGCTGCTGAAGCTTCCCGGTGTGGGCCGGAAAACTGCCAATCTGCTGCTGGGTGATCTGTACCGGGTTCCCGGCAGTGTGGTTTGCGACACCCACTGCATTCGCATCTGCGGACGGCTGGGTCTTTCCCAGGGAAAGGACCCGGAAAAGGTGGAAACCCAGCTGCGGAAGATTCTACCGCCGGAAGAAAGCTCTGACTTCTGCCACCGGATCGTGCTGTTCGGCCGGGACTGCTGTACCGCCCGGAACCCAAGCTGTGACCAGTGTCCGCTGACCATGTACTGCAAAGAATTCAATCCCTGATGTTCTTCTTTCCCCCTTGTCTGCATAGGATGTGGACAAGGGGGGGATTTCTTTGCCCAAAACACTTCCCATTTTCTATTCAGCCCTGCTGCTCACCGGGGTGAACCTGCTGCTGCGGCTGGTGGGGACAACCTTCCAGGTCTATCTGTCTGCCACCCTGGGAGCCGCCGGAATCGGCCTGCTGCAGCTGACCATGTCCGTTGGGAGCCTGGCCATGGTTGCCGGTATGGCAGGCATCCGCACCGCCTCCATGTATCTGACCGCAGAAGAACTGGGGCGGAAAAAGCCGGAAAATATCACCTGGGTGCTGTCCGGCTGCTTTTTATACAGCATTGCTTTCAGTGGAAGCATTGCCGCGCTTCTTTACAGCTTCGCTCCCCAGATCGCCCGGTACTGGATCGGGGACATGAGAACCCTGGGAGCTCTGCGCCTGTTCGCGGCGTTTCTGCCAGTTACCTGTCTGTGCGGGGTGATGACCGGATACTTTACCGCTGCCAACCGGATCGGCACGCTGGCGGCCGTGGAAGTGGCAGAGCAGCTTTGCTCCGTGGCTGTAACCATGCTGGCACTGACCTTCTGGGCTGGCAGCGACGCTGGACGAGCCTGCCAAAGTGTGGTTTTCGGCGGCAGTGCCGGGGGCGTTCTGACACTGTCTTGTCTGGTTCTGCTGCGGCTCCGGGAACCTAGGCCTTTCGGACCCCGGATTCCCGTAGGATATCGTCTGGCCCAAACAGCCCTGCCCCTGGCGTTGGCGGATGTACTGAAATCCGGGATCACCACCATGGAGAACCTGATGGTTCCCCGGCGGCTGTCCCTGAATCTGAACATTGCCGATCCGCTGGCTGCCTTTGGCTGCCTGAGCGGCATGGTGTTTCCCATTCTCATGTTTCCGGCGTGTATTATATTCGGCCTGGCGGAGCTGCTGATTCCGGAGCTGGCCCGGTGCGCCGCAGCCGGAAGTGAAAAACGGATCTCTTACTTGGTGCACCGGAGTCTGAAGGTTACCATGCTTTACGGAATGCTGTTCTGCGGTCTGATGTTCCTACTGGCGAATCCTCTGTGCATGGCACTGTATCACAATCCGGAGGCCGGACAAACCCTGCGCCTATATGCACTGCTGGTGCCCATGCTATACTGCGATGCCATTACCGACGCCATGACCAAGGGGTTGGGTCAGCAGAAAGCCTGTGTCCGCTACAACATCACCACCTCCGCTATGGATGTGCTGTTTCTGTACTTCCTGCTGCCGGTATATGGAATGGAAGGGTATTTCGCCAGTTTTCTGATTACCCATCTGATCAACTTCCTGCTGAGTTTACGGCGGCTATTGAAAATCACCGGAGAACACATTTCCTTCTCCACACCCACCCTGGCCCTGGCTGCTGTAATTGCTTCCGTTTGGGGTGCTTCTCTGGTTTCTCAGCCCATTGCCCAGGGCGCAGCCTATGTAGGTCTTTTGGGAAGCCTGCTGTATCTGTTTCATGTAATTGGGCGGGAGGATCTGAAATGGGTCAGAGGATTGATTGGCGGGAAAATCGCATAAGGCCTTCCCTATTTGCCTGGAGGAAATATACATATAGGTGAACTTTTCTCAGATTTATTATCAAATATGCGATAATATGCACAAAGTTCTAAAAAAATTCATTTTTCTGTTGACAGCACCGGATTGCAGTGGTATCATTCCAATAAATTGGATCGCTTAGATAGAGGCGCGAGGTTCATCAGTACCATCCGGCAAGGCCAGGCAGCCGTCGGGAGGGAAAGGGGACATCGCCGAAGTGTTTCGCAGCTGCCTGGCTGTGGGATGCTGGGTCGTCGGGAAATACCCGCCGGACTGTCACAAGACTTTGTGAAGCGCTATCGATGGCAGTCGGGATATGACCTGTTATTCCGCCTTACCCATGGACCGCTTACCAAAGCGGTCCATTTTGTTTTTCACCAGTGTCCGGCACTCTGGTGAAAAGCAAGGGATTTTGCCGGGAATATACGTTGAGAAAGGTGAAAAAAATGAAAAAGATTCTGACAATTGTTTTGGCCATGACCATGGTCCTGTCCCTGGCCGCCTGCGGCGGTGCCGGAAACACCACTTCCGAGAGCACGCAGGCCGCTGCCAATTCCTCCGGTGTGGAAGACGGCGTTCTTACCATTGCAATGGAATGCGCTTACGCTCCCTACAACTGGACCCAGTCCGACGATTCCAATGGTGCTGTGCCCATCAAGGACTCTACCGAGTACGCCAACGGCTACGATATCATGATCGCCAAGAAGATCTGCGAAGCCAACGGCTGGGAACTGGAAGTAGTTCGTAC
The DNA here is from genome assembly GCA_900554625.1 of uncultured Eubacteriales bacterium. Classification (GTDB taxonomy): domain Bacteria; phylum Bacillota; class Clostridia; order Oscillospirales; family Oscillospiraceae; genus Faecousia. The sequence goes on from USHP01000030.1 coordinate 6,185, forward strand.
CGACTGGGATTCCCTGGTGCCCGGTGTCCAGACCGGTATCTATGATGCCGTTATCGCTGGTCAGTCCATGACCGCCGAGCGTATGGAGCAGGTTGATTTTGCCGGTCCTTACTACTACGCTTCCATTGTCTGTGTCACCAAGTCTGACAGCCCTTACGCTTCTGCCAAGGGCATCAGCGACCTGTCCGGCGGCACCTGCACCGCTCAGATTGCTACCATCTGGTATGACTCCATGCTGCCCCAGATCAAGGATGCCAAGATTCAGACCGCTGCCGAGACCGCTCCTGCCATGCTGATGGCTCTGGAAACCGGCACTGTAGACTTTATCTGCACCGATATGCCCACTGCCATGGGTGCTGTGTCTGCCTATCCCAATATGACGATTCTGGACTTCACCGGTTCTGATGATAACTTCGCTGCCGATGAAGGCGATATCAATATCGGTGTATCTGTCATGAAGGGCAACACTGCTCTGAAGGAAGCCATTGACAGCGTTCTGTCCACCATGACCGCAGATGACTTCAACGCCATTATGGATCAGGCCATTGCCATCCAGCCTCTGAGCGAATAACATTTCTATTGACCTCTCCAGGGCGGGGAGCTTCCATTCCCCGCCCTGAGACCCGTCGGAAACGGAATAGTCATGTTCCGCTTCCGATGTGCCTCAGATTCAGCACATTTCGAATTTTATCTTACTAAAAAAGAGAAGGGAGTCATTCCCCCATGGAACGACTGGTACAGTTGGGCGCCGATATGGCAAAGCTCTGGGAGCGATGCGGCGGCGATTACCTCAACGGCATGAAAAACACGTTAATTCTGGCCCTTGTGGCCACAGCCATTGGCTGTCTGATCGGCTTGATTTGCGGTATTTTGCAGACCATCCCTCACAGCAAAAATGATCCGCCGGTTAAGCGGTTCTTTCTTGCCTTGATCCGGGCAGTGGTGCGGGTCTATGTGGAGGTCTTTCGGGGTACTCCCATGGTGCTGCAGGCTGTGTTCCTGTATTACGGTCTGCCATACTTCACCAACAACTCCGTGAAATTTGACAATATCTGGCTGGCTGCCATTTTGGTGGTGTCCATCAACACAGGTGCTTACATGGCTGAGTCTGTTCGCGGCGGCATTATCTCCATCGATCCCGGTCAGACAGAAGGCGCCAAAGCCATCGGCATGACCCATGTGCAGACTATGCTGAATGTTATTTTGCCCCAGGCAATCCGCAACATCATGCCCCAGATTGGCAACAACTTCATCATCAACGTGAAGGACTCTTCTGTCATGTTCATCATCTCCTTCACAGAATTCTTTGCAGTTCACCGGGCTGCCGTGGGACAGACCTACCTTTACTTCCCTTCTGCTACCATTGAGATGATTGGTTATCTGACCATGACCCTCATCGCCTCCCTGATTCTGCGGTGGATGGAAAAGCGCATGGACGGTGACAGCAGCTACGACCTGGTGCAAGTTGATCCCCTGACCATGACTGCCGGAACCTACAGCCATCCGGATCGTGGTACCCCATTCGACGAGCGGAGCAAAGAAAACCGGGAAAAAACCCGTCAGGAATTGAAATTCGGACGCAACAGAGGAGAACGCTGAAATGGGTGACAAAATTTTAGAAATCCGTCATTTATCCAAGAATTTCGGCACCAATCACGTGCTGCGGGATATTGACTTTACCGTGGACAAAGGAGATGTGATCTCCATCATCGGCGCTTCCGGCTCCGGCAAGTCCACCCTGCTTCGCTGCATCAATCTGCTGGAAACCCCCACCTCCGGCGAGATTCTTTACCACGGTCAGAATGTGGTTGGCAGAGGCGTGAATGCAGCTGCATATCGTTCCCATGTGGGTATGGTGTTCCAGTCCTTCAATCTGTTCAACAACATGACTGTGCTGGAAAACTGCATGGTAGGCCAGATCAAGGTGCTGAAAAAGAACAAGGAAGAGGCACGGGCCCATGCTATGCACTATCTGGAAAAGGTGGGCATGGCACCCTATATCAACGCCAAGCCCCGGCAGATTTCCGGAGGTCAGAAGCAGCGTGTAGCCATTGCCCGTGCTCTGGCTATGGACCCGGAAGTGCTGCTCTTTGATGAGCCCACCTCCGCCCTGGACCCGGAAATGGTGGGGGAGGTACTGTCCGTTATGCAGGCCCTGGCCAATGAAGGCATGACCATGCTGGTGGTTACCCACGAGATGGCCTTTGCCCGGGATGTATCCACCCGTGTGGTGTATATGAACCAGGGTGTGATCTGTGAGGAAGGCCCCCCAAGCGAGGTCTTTGGCAATCCCCGGCGTCAGGAAACCCGGGATTTCCTGGCCCGCTTCCGCAAAAACTAACCCAGTTTCCGTTCGTTTCTTCCCCCGGCAGTTTCCTCTGAAGCTGCCGGGGTTTTCTTTGTCGGGCTGGAAAGTGGGGCGGTTGCTTTCCTCCGCAGAAGCCGACCTCAAGAGATTGCCCTTGACAAAGATTCCAAAAACATATATTATGTAATTAGTTACTTATTTTGTTGGGGTGATATAATGTCCATTGCTGCTCCTTTTGGTCTGAAAATTGCCATTATCAACCGTGCTTTCCGCAAACGACTGGATGAAAAAGCCGCAGCCATGGGACTGACTGCGGTTCAGCTTCGCATTCTCGGCTCTATCAGCCGTCTGCAGGCATCGGGAGAGGTAGAAATACATCAGAATGATTTAGAGCAAATTGAACACATAACCCATCCTGCCATGACCAAGCATCTGCAGCACCTGGAGCGCAAAGGCTTTATTCGCTGCGTTCCCAGTTCCCAGGATCGGCGGTACAAAAGCATCACCTGCACGGAGCAGGCTGCGGAAATCTACAAGCTGATCCTTGCTCAGGATGCGGAGGTTTTTGCGGAGTTATGCCGGGACTTGACGCAGGAGCAGCAGCAGACCCTGATTGACTTGGCTGACCGGATTATTTGGCACATCGACACAGAATAAATCCCCCACTCCCCCGATGGAGGCAGTATGACAACAATACCCGTTGTCATTACTGCCTTCCTTTTCAGGTATATAAGTAACTAGTTACTTAATCTAGGAGGAATTAGAATGGAAAAAGCAATACCCGAAAAGCAGAGTCCTTTTGCAACGGAACCGGTGGGGCGGTTAATCGTCCGTTTTGCGGTTCCCAGCGTGATCGCTCTGCTGGTAAACTCACTGTACAACATTGTAGACCAGATCTTCATCGGCTGGGGAGTCGGTTATCTGGGGAATGGTGCTACCAACGTGGTATTCCCTATTACCATCATCGCTTTGGCTCTGGCTATGATGATCGGAAATGGCGGCGCCGCATACCTGAGCCTGAAGCTGGGAGAGCGGCAGATTTCTGCAGCGAAAAAGGGTGTAGGAAACGCCATTACGCTGGTAACAATCGTGAGTATTGTGTTGGCTCTCATTTTTCTGGTATGGATTGACCCAATTCTGAGCCTGTTTGGCGCCACCGATATACTTCGTCCATACGCTCTGGAATATGGATATATTATCGGCATTGGTCTGCCGTTTATGATGATTTCCGCAGCAATCAATTCCATGATTCGTGCAGACGGAAGCCCGAAATATGCCATGTTTTCCATGGTAATCGGCGCGATTATCAACGTGATCCTGGACCCGGTTTTTATCTTTGTATTCCACATGGGCGTACGGGGCGCCGCCATTGCCACCATTATTGGTCAAATCGCTTCCTTTGCTGTGTCTGTTGTCTATATGCCTCGGTTCAAAAGCGTCCAGCTAAAATCTGACGCGTTTCGGCTGGACCGCAATACCTGCGGAAATATTGTAACCTTCGGTTTGAGCAGCTTTATCACCCAGTTTGCCATCACAATTGTCATGGCCCTGACCAACAATCTGCTGTCTTTCTACGGTGCTGCCTCTCCTTACGGAGCAGAAATTCCCCTGACTGCCACCGGCATCGTGATGAAGGTCAATCAGATTATGATTGCCATTTTACTGGGAATTGCCACCGGTACCCAGCCGATTATTGGTTTTAATTACGGCGCAAGAAACTACAAGCGTGTGCGCCAGGCGCTGGAGATTTCCTTGATTGCCTCCGAGGTGGTATCTATCGCAGCGTTTTTCATTTTCCAGTTTGCACCCATGAGCGTTATTTCTCTGTTTGGCACCGAGGACGATTTGTACAACACCTTTGCTACCATGGCATTCCGGATTTTCCTGATGCTGTGCCCGTTAACCGGATTTCAAACCATTGCAGCTGTCTATTTGCAGGCAGTCGGCAAACCTGTCAAATCCGCCATTCTTTCCCTGGCCAGACAAATCATTTTCTTTATTCCTGCCGCACTGATCCTTCCCAGGTTCTTGGGAGTAGCCGGCGTTCTCTGGACTGGCCCGGTTGCTGACGGTCTGGCTTTTATACTCTCCCTGTTCTTTATCATCCAGGAGCGGACCCATCTGAAGCGGCAGCATGCACTGGAAGCGAAAGCAGAATAAGCTATTACCACGCATAAGGAGGTTAGCGTATATGAAAAACAGAATCATCACCATCAGTCGGGAATTCGGCAGCGGAGGACGAACCATTGGTAAAATGGTGGCGCAAGAGCTGGGAATCCCATGCTACGACAGTGAATTGTTGGAAAAAATCGCAAAAGAAAGTGGATTTGATGAAAACTACATTAAAGAGGCAGGAGAATATGCACCCGGCGGTTTTTTGTCCTCTGCGTTTTCTCATCATCCCTCCGGTCCAAACAATGCAGATTATCTGTGGAATATCCAATTCCGCATCATAACCCAACTGGCAGAAAAAGGTCCCTGTGTCATCGTTGGAAGGTGCGCCGATTATATCCTGCGGGATAAGGCGGACTGTCTGCGGGTATTCATCCATGCAGACATGGATTTTCGTGCAGAACGGATCGTGCAAGTTTACGGTGAGTCGGAGCAGTCTCCCCAGCAGCGCCTGAAGGACAAGGATAAGCGGCGGGCCGCCTATCATCGCTTTTATACAGACATGAAATGGGGATATTCACAGAATTACGACATCACCCTGAACAGCGGCAGTCTGGGCATCGCCAAGTGTGTGCAGATTATCAAAAGCCTATATTAACTTTTTATTTTGGAACACTATCCGCATCAAAATGCGCTCAGGCAGAAATTGCCTGAGCGCATTTTTTATTTCTGCAGGTGAAATCAACTTGAATAATTTGCTTCACCAGGAGCCAAACTAGAAAATCAGCGAAATTTTGGAAACTGCGGAAGGTCTTAAACAAAATTTAAGAAGTATTTTTCATATTACTGTAACTTTTTACCGCTAAATATCGTCTATTATAATAAGTAACTTCACTTGGTAACCATTCCAATTATCTATGATGATATTTTGCATTTCAGGAGTTTTTTTCATGAAGAAGGAAAACCAAAAAATACACTCTACAAAACCCGGTAAATACGCCGCTTCCTCTTCTTTCTCCCGCTGGATGGGTATTTTGCTTGGGTTGGCGGCTGTAGCGGCGTTTGTCATTGGCGGAGCGGCTGCAGGTTTATTCCACGGCGGACGCAATCAGGAAGATCTTCCCATGACGCAAATCTCCCAGCCTACCGAAACCCAGCCCGCTCCAGAGCCGGTTCAGCCAGAGCCGCTTCCCTGGAATCTGACTTTGGTCAATCCGGATCACCCCATATCGGAAGATTTCCAGGCGCCGGAGCTGACCGAACTGATTAACGACCAGTCCTTTGACACCCGGGCTTATCCTTACCTGCAGGAAATGATGGACGACGCCAGAGCGGAAGGCTTCCGGCCTCTAATCTGTTCCTCCTTCCGGACATGGGAGGATCAGACCTGGCTGTTTGATCGGAAGGTCAAATCCTGTATCGAACTTGGCATGGCTCCGTCTCAGGCCCAGACCGAAGCTGCCATTTGGGTTGCCAAACCGGGAACCAGCGAACACCAGCTGGGATTGGCGGTGGATATCGTATCCATGCAGTACCAGGTTCTAGATGATGCCCAGGCGGATACGCCTTTGCAGCAGTGGCTGATGGCCCATTGTTGGGAATACGGCTTCATTTTGCGCTATCCCCAGGATAAGACGGAGATTACCAAAATCGGGTTTGAGCCATGGCACTACCGTTATGTGGGAAAAGAAGCCGCCAAGGCCATTACCGAAGCCGGAATCTGTCTGGAGGAATATCTGGAAGAGTACTATCCGGAAAATGTCATCACCACCAGCAGCACGCCAATATAAGTTCAGCCGCCCGCGAGAGCAATTCTGAACTGCACCCCATTTGTTAGACAGTATGATATACTATCTAACAGATGGGGTG
>USHP01000031.1 GCA_900554625.1 uncultured Eubacteriales bacterium
CTTCCACACGGGTTTCTTCCGCGCAGGCAAGAATCAGACTTCCGCACCGGCGCAGCTCTTCTTTCAGCAAGCCCACAGCATTTTCCAGCCGATCCCCCCGCAAAGAATTGGAGCAGACCAGCTCAGCAAAGTTAGTACTATGGTGAGCCGGTGTCATTTTGTGGGGCTTCATTTCGTAAAGCTCTACATCAATATCCCGATTGGCAAGCTGCCACGCAGCCTCGCAACCGGCAAGGCCTGCGCCGATTACCTTTACAACCATCCTCAGGCCTCCTCTTTCTTCTTGGCAGATGTCTTCTTCACCGCAGTTTTCTTCGCAGTGGTTTTTTTCGCCGTGGATTTTTTAGCAGCTGCTTTTTTGGTTTCTGTCTTCTTGGTCGTCTTCTTATCAGCGGATTCTTTTTGCTCCGCCTGGGGCTGTTGCACAGCTTCTTCGTCAGTTTTTTTCTTATAGTAACCCCGCTGATCTTCCGGCAGGAACCGTCTGCAATGCTCGTTAATACAGAATGGTTTCATTCTGCCCTTTCCGGATTTCTTAAAGAGCGTCTGTCCGCATTCCGGGCAATCCTCCGCAGTGGGCACATCCCAAGTCATGAAGCCGCATTCCTGTCCCTTTTCACAGGCATAGAAAGCATAGCCTTTCTTGGATTTCCGCTTGAGCATACCGCTGCCGCATTTAGGACACCGTCCAGGCATGCGCTCCACCAAGGGCTTGGCATTTTTACATTCCGGGAAGCCTGGACAAGCGAGGAACTTGCCAAAACGGCCCATTTTGATGACCATTTTTCGCCCGCACAGCTCACAGACCTCATCCGTCTCCTCTTCCGGAACCTTCAGGCGTACACCTTCCAAAGCGGTTTCTGCATCCTGGAGCTCCTTGCTGAAGCCCTGATAGAACTCAGCCAGCAAAGTCTTCCAATGCTCCTTGCCTTCTTCCACCGCATCCAGCTGAGACTCCATGTTGGCAGTGAACTCCACATCTATGATGTCGTTAAACCGCTCCATCATCAATCCGGTAACAATCTCGCCCAAGGGGGTTGGAGCCAGACGCTTGTCCTGTTTCACAACATATTCCCGATCTTCGATTGTAGAGATCGTCGCAGCATAGGTGGAAGGACGGCCAACGCCTTTTTCCTCCATCGCCTTAACCAAGGTTGCCTCTGTATATCGGGCAGGAGGTTGGGTGAAATGCTGCTCTTTCTTCATGTCAGATGCAGTGGCCTGTTCGCCGGAAGTCAAATCCGGCAAAGGAGATCCCACCGCCTCGGATTCATCGTCTTTTCCTTCCTCATAAACCGCAATAAATCCAGGGAAGCGCATACTCTGATGGCTGGCCCGGAATACATGATCCCCACACTGAGCATCAATGGACACCGTATCATAAATGGCATTGGCCATCTGTGTTGCCAAAAAACGACTCCAGATCAGCTTGTATAATTTATACTGGTCAGGTGTCAAGCTATCGCGAACCCGCTCCGGTTCTAATTCCACATGGGACGGGCGGATGGCTTCGTGGGCATCCTGGGCGCCGGATTTGGTTTTGAACGTGTGGAAAGACCCATAGTAGTAGCCTTCACCATAGCGGTTGCGAATAAAAGAAGCTGCAGCAGCCATGGCTTCATCCGACAGACGCAGTGAGTCTGTACGCATATAGGTAATCAAACCGGTGGTACCTTCCCCCGCAACTTCCACGCCTTCATACAACTGCTGGGCGATCATCATGGTTTTCTTCGGGGTAAATCCCAGCTTCCGGGAGGCTTCCTGCTGCAGCGTTGAAGTGGTAAACGGAGGGGCACAAGAGCGTCTTTTCTCCGCTTTCTTTACATTGGTAATGGTGAACGCCTTGCCGGTAATGTCCGAAATGACGAACTGTGCCTGTTCTTCGGTTTCCAGTTCCTGCTTTTTGGGGCTTCCGTAATAGTGCGCCACAAAAGAACCAGGCTTTCCCTCCCGGTTCAAGGTGACATCCAGCGTCCAGTATTCCCGAGGCTGGAAGGCACGAATCTCATTTTCCCGATCTACTACCATCCGGGTAGCCACGCTCTGCACCCGGCCAGCAGACAGACCTCTGCGTACCTTTTTCCACAGAAGAGGAGAAAGCTGGTAGCCCACAATTCTGTCCAGAATTCTTCTGGCCTGCTGGGCATCCACAAGATCATAGTCAATTTCCCGAGGATGCTGAATGGACTCTTTCACAACCTTTTGGGTAATTTCGTTAAAGGTGACGCGACGGGCCTTCTCGTCAGAAAGGCCCAGAAGTTCCTTCAGATGCCAGGAAATCGCTTCTCCCTCTCGGTCAGGGTCCGTTGCCAGGTAGACCGTATCTGCCTTTGCTGCATCTGCTTTCAGTTCCTTAATCAGGGACTCCTTACCACGGACTGGGATATACTGGGGCGTAAAATCATGCTCCAGATCCACACCCATTTTGCTCTTGGGCAGATCCCGCAGATGTCCCATACTGGCTTTTACAATATAATCCGGGCCGAGATATCGGCCAATGGTTTTCGCTTTGGAGGGAGACTCCACGATCACAAGATTACTCGGTTTTCCCATGTATTCATGTTCTCCGTTTCATTACTATAATGGGCAGGCCAGAACACGCTATCTGTCTGCCAAAACAATGCGCTTGCCAGGCAGCCGACGAATGACACCTTTCAGCTCCAGCATGGTCAATGCAGCCAATAGTTTGCCTGTCGACAATCCGGTTTCTGCAATAACATCATCCACCAGCCGCTCTCCTTCGGATAAGGCTGTTACAACCAATTGCTCCTGATCTGTCAGAGGCGGCTTGGTATTGTTTACGTCACTATAAGCCGTAGATGGCGCATTGTCAATGGGTTTTTTCTCTAAGTTTTTCTTAAGATCACCATTTTTACTGGGAAGTGTAACATTTTGGGCAACTTTAGGCAAGGAATCCGCCTCCTGGGCAGCTCTCCTCACTTCATCGGCATAAGCGTTTTGGCGTGGCGAACTCTCGTGCCTATGCAGCTTATCCGGATAGAGTCCTGCATATTCGCTTAGAACATCCCATCCGGAAGATACCATAATTGCACCGTCACGAAGCAGTTGATTGCTTCCCACAAAAGAAGGAATATCTATATTTCCAGGCACAGCAAAGACATCTCTTCCCTGCTCCGCTGCCTGATGGGCAGTGATCAAAGCACCGCTTTTTTCCGGTGCTTCCACCACCAGCACACCATTGCTCAAACCACTGATAATCCGGTTTCGCTTTGGGAAATTCCATTTCAGTGGCTGGGTTCCGGGAGGGAATTCACTGAGCAGGCATCCGTATTGCGCTACATCGCGAAACAGCGCACGATTGGAAAGCGGATAGATGATATCCACTCCGCACCCAAGGACTCCCACTACCTGCTGCCCAGCGGTCAGCGCTCCAGCCATAGCCATACCGTCAATTCCATATGCCATACCGGAAACCACAATACCGCCGCATTTTCCAATTTGGTAGCCCATGCGTTTGGCCGTTGTCAGGCCATAAGCGGACGCCTTTCGGGTTCCGACAACACCAATTACAGGAAAAGCGTCAAAATCCGGCAGCTGCCCTTTGTAATACAGCAGTACCGGAGGATCAGAAATATTTTTCAGCCGCGTCGGATATGCAGCATCCCGGAAGGTCAGAAGATGAATTTTCTCCCGGCGACAAAGTTCCAGAACCTCCTCGGCTTTTGTCATGTCTTTGTCATTCAGAGCTTCCTTGGCTTCCGAAGTCAATCCAGGGATATGCTCAAAAGCGGAATGGTCGGCAAAATAAATCTCTTCCGGGCCGGAAAAATGCTGGAGCAAAGTCACTTTTCCCCGATCACCCAGTCCCGGACGATGGGAAAACCATATCCAATGCGCCAGCATATTTCCTCACCCTTTCTTTTTACATCTTCATCTGCCACATGACAATTGTGGCAGCAACGGCAGCATTTAAGGACTCACAATGGGGATTCATTGGAATAATCAGTTCCGCATGGGCACGATCCAGAATCTCCTGACGAACCCCCTGCCCTTCGCTGCCAATTACCACAGCCATGTGTTTCAGTTCTGCCTGCCGTATATCCATTGCCCGTTGACTCAGAGCTGTGACACCAATGTCAATCCTTCTTTCAATGCAGGCAGCATAGGCTTGTGCCCACGTTGTCTGTATCACATCACGACGAAACACCGCACCCATACTGGCGCGCACAACCTTGTGGTTATAAGGATCTGCACAGCCTTCCAAAAGAGCCACTGGCACATCCAGCGCATCCGCAGTGCGCAGAATCGTCCCCAGATTCCCCGGGTCCTGAATTCCATCCAGCAAAAGCATAGCGCCGCATGGAGAAAACGGCTGTTTCTGTGGTAAGCGACAGACAAACAGCGCGCCCTGGGGACTGGCCATCGGAGACAGGGACTGCATTACATCCTCTGGTACCCGAATCTTCTGCACTCGATCCGGCAGTGTAACCTCCACGCCGTCAGAAAGAATCACCGTTTCCAATCCCGGGCAATACTGCACCGCCTCTGCCAGGAGTTTGGTGCCATCAGCTACAAAAAGCCCCGTTTCCTCCCGCATTTTTCGGGAAGACAGCAGCTTTTTTACCTGCTGCAAAACCGGATTTTTTCGGGATGTAATTCTCTGCTCCATCACAGCTTCTGCACCGCTTCCAGCGCATAATTATCGCCCAGGACCACCATCAGGTCGCCTTCCTGAATCAGATAATCTGCTGCCGGAGCCACATTGGTCTTTTTCCCGCATTCCACTGCAATGATATGGACGCCCAACTTTGCACGAACATTCAGTTCCCGCAGCGTCTTGCCAATCCAGCTCTTAGGCGCAGGAACTTCCAGAATACCATATTCCTCGGACAATTCAATGTATTCCAGGACGTTATGGCTATGCAGGCTGCGTCCCAGACGCTGAGCATTTTCCTGTTCCGGAATGACCACGCGATTCACGCCCAGCTTTTCCAGTACCCGCCGATGGGTTTCATCGTGGGCTTTGCAAACCACATAGGGTACTTCCAATTCCATCAGGTTCATGGCAACCAAAACCGATGCAGCCAGGTCATTGCCGATAGCAATAATTGCACAGTCAAAGTCTCTTGCGCCCAAAGCACGCAGCACTTCCTTGTCCTTGGCGTCACCCACCACAGCGTGGGTGACATCCGCAGAAACCTGCTGTACCACATTGCTTCGAATATCCATTGCCAGCACATCTGCGCCCAATTTGCACAGCTGCCGAGCCAGTGCCTGTCCGAACAAACCCAAACCAATTACAATGTAAGATTTCATATTGTATCTCCTTATCCAATCAGCAAATTCGTCTCAGCATAATGGAAACGTTCCTCCACACGATTGCCCGCCAGGAAGCCCACACTGATCGTCAGCACGCCCACACGGCCAAAATACATATACAGTATAATCAGAATCTGGGCAGGAATGCTCAGCGATGTGGTAGCGCCCGCAGTCAGTCCGACTGTTGCCAAAGCAGAAACCGCTTCAAAAAGTCCTTCCGTGAAGCCAACCGGAGAAGTTGCGCTGATAAAAATACCGCCAAAAACCGCCAGGAAAATCAAAATAAAGGCAATAGTCATGGAGTCCAGCACTTGCCCCTGCGGAATGGTGTGTTTGAAAACGCACACCGTATCACGGCCTCTGGCCCGTGTCGTCATAAACAGAATCAAGACGATAAAGGTAACTGTTTTTAAGCCACCGGCTGTAGAACCTGAAGAACCGCCAATCAGCATCAGCACAATGGAAACGGCCTTTCCTCCCTCTGTTAACTGTGCCTGATCCAGTGAAGCAAAGCCAGCAGTCCGCAAGGTAATGGATTGGAATAGTCCATTGAGCAGCTTATCTCCCACCGGCATTGCACCCAGTGTGTTCGGATTGTTCCACTCCAGGAAGCAAATCAAAGTCCAGCCCACTACAATAAGGCCCAAAGTCGTCACAAGTACCAGTCTGGCATAAACAGAGAGCTTTTTAAAAATCTTTTTCTCAGCTACATCCTGCCAAACAATAAAGCCCAAGCCGCCGATGACAATCAGACCGGCCAGCGTCAGCAGCACAACCGGGTCGGATTGGAACTCCATAACACTGGCATCCGGTGTGATATAGCCAAAAATATCGAATCCAGCGTTACAGAATGCCGAAACCGAGTGAAATATTCCCCATTTAATGGCTCTCTCAACACCATACTCCGGTAAGAATCTGAAAAACAGAATAGCGGCGCCGATTCCTTCAATGACGAAGCTTCCCACCAGCACGGTCTTCTGAAGCCGAACCACACCATCCATGTCACTGACACTCAGCGCCTGGGCCATGACCAGACGATGTTTCAGTCCGATTCTTTTGCGCAGCATGAAAACCAGCAGTGTAGCCGCAGACATGAATCCAAGTCCACCGATCTGAATGAGCGCAATAATCACAATCTGGCCAAATCCACTCCACTGGCTCCAGGTATCAAACAGAACCAGTCCCGTTACACAGGTTGCAGAGGTTGCGGTGAACAGCGCCGGTAAAAAACCGCTGGAAACCCCATCCCGGGACGCGATCGGAAGTGTCAGCAAGCACGCACCTGTCAGGATAATAACCGCAAACACGATTGCAATCACTTTCATGGCACTCATATTTTTGGGACGTTTTCTCATCCAGCTTGTAAACATTTTCGCCCGTAAAGACATGTTCCACTCCTCTCCAGCGGTATCTCCCGCTGCAATGCATGCATGATATGCACACCATATTATAGCAACTTATCCCTTTTTTGCAAGACACATTTCAAAATACTCCGTCATTTTCCGGAATAGAAGTCAGAATAAGTCCACATATTTTCAGAAAACGCCTTATTTTGCGCATTGAAACAGCAAGGCACCCGCATGCTTTTACACATACGGGCGCAGCATTTGTTCAGGAATTGCTGTCTTTTTCCATTTTTTTCAAAAGTTCCGATGCCATTTTCTTATTCTCCTGGGCTTTGTCGATGCCTTCTGTACTATCTTTACTGAAAATTATACGCAATGTCAGGATAATCAGCTTAATATCCAGCATCATAGAATAGTTCTCAATGTACATCAAATCCAGCCGCAGTTTGTCATAGGCACTGGTATTGTACTTTCCGTAAATCTGAGCATAGCCGGTCAGGCCGCCGCGCACCTTCAGCCGGTAGGCAAATTCCGGAATCTCCTTCATATACTCGTCGGCAATAACCTTCCGCTCCGGTCGGGGACCTACGATACTCATATCCCCTTTCAAGATGTTCAGCAACTGGGGCAATTCGTCCAAGCGAGTAGCTCGGATAAATCTTCCGACTTTCGTGATGCGAGGATCATGCTCTGTTGCCAGAACCGCTCCGGCGTATTTTTCCGCATCCACAATCATACTCCGGAATTTCAGAATTTCAAACTCCCGGTTATTTCGGGTAAGTCTTTTCTGCTTAAAAAATACCGGGCCTCCATCTTCCATTTTAATTGCCAGAGCCACAAGTATCATAACAGGCGCTGCAAAAATCATGGCGATAGAACACAGCACCAAATCCATCCCGCGCTTCATTACTCGCTGCGCAGGCGTCAGGCCTGTCCCCTTTACAAGCAGCAGAGGAGTATCGAACAAGCTGATATTCCTTGCTCCACGGATCATAATATCCGTCAGCTTCGGTGCTACATATGTGCGAATCCGGTAGCGGTAGCAAAACTTCAGAATATCATTTCGCATCTGAGCCGGCACATCATTGAGAATGACCGCATCGTATTTCGGGATTTCTTTTCGCAATACCTCAAAACCTTCCTCAATAGAAATGATTTTGCTGATATTATACTTATCCCGGCGGGAATCCATTTTGATTTTCAGCTCCACTCCCCGCTCGTTCCCGTAAATCAAGAGCATGTCGTGCGGCGCATAGAGTTTATGATAAAGGCTGGTAAAAGCGTAGATACAGCCAACGGCACCTGCTATCTCCCATACGAAGAGCGTCAGGATTGGGGATGGCGACAGCATGCTGTTTGCAATCAAGCACAGTTGAAAGTAGGTGATAAAATTCACTAAAAAAAGAGAGATGATTTGCCCCATGATCAGGTCAATTCTGCGCAGCTGACCAAACATGGTGCAGTCGGCGTTCTGAAAGAAAATATACATCATCACCGCATATATACCCATCAGAACGTATTTCCCTTTGTATTCAAAATAAGAAAGAGAATACCCTTCCACCCAAGCAATATAGTACATCAATGTTAAGATCAGGATTTCCAGCAGCGTTTCCGCGACTCTGACAAATCCTTTCATATCTTCATATGCACCACGGCTTAGTTTTTTCATTTTCCTTTGCACATCCTTTTTCTTTCAACGCATCCGGACATTATTTTGCTTATCATACCATATAGGCAAAACGATTGCAAGCATATCGCCATTGAATCCCGCAAGATAGAGTAAACAAGAAATTTTCAATAAGTCATCATAAGTATAACCTTTTTCCCAGCATTCAAGCAAACAAAATGAATCTGTTCTGCATAGACTGGGCATGGAGGTATCAATTTATGAAAAAACCATTTTTTTCAGGTGCCTGCACGGCACTGGTTACCCCTTTTTTAGGGGAAAAAGTAAACTACCCCATGCTGGAACAACTGATCAAACGGCAGGCGGATGCCGGAATTCCCGCTGTGGTACTGTGCGGTACTACCGGTGAATCTCCCACCTTATCTGACTGTGAAAAACTGGAGATTTTTCGTAAAGGTGTCCATTATGCCGCCGATCGCTGCGCTATTATTGCCGGAACTGGTTCTAACTCCACAGAACATGCCGTCGCACTAAGCAAGGCAGCACAAGAGGTTGGTGTGGATGCGCTGCTGGTAGTCAGCCCCTACTACAACAAAGCAACACCAGAGGGTTTAGTCGCTCACTACAGCGCTATCGCAGCTTCGGTACATATCCCGATTATCCTTTACAATGTTCCGTCCCGTACCGGTGTGGATATTCCGGTGAGCGTATACAAATGCCTTGCCCAACTCCCGAACATCGTCGGTGTAAAGGAAGCTTCCACAGATATCAACAAAATCGCCCAAATCCGTGCAGAATGTCCTGCCGATTTTGCCGTATGGAGCGGAAATGACCAGCAGGCCGTTGCTGTTATGGCATTGGGCGGTGCTGGAGTGATTTCTGTCGTTTCCAATCTGTTTCCTGTAGAAGTGCAGGCGATGGCGCAGGCAGCCTTGGACGGCGACTTCGACACGGCCACAGATTTGCAGCTTCAGCTTCTCCCGCTGATAGAACTGCTGTTCCAGGAAGTCAATCCCATCCCGGTCAAAGCCGCAATGAAATTTATCGGCTTTGACTGCGGAACCTGCCGGTTGCCTCTGACACATCCCACCAGCGAAACCCAAAAGTCATTAGCAGAATGGCTTGACATTCATTGAGCAAAGATGGCCGGAAAGCAAAGCTTTCCGGCCAAAACTCATTTACGTAGAGTTCGTATCACTGCTTCCACCGTATCCAGTACCAGGGCAAACAACAGTACACCCAGGAAGAACATTTGAAAATTAGAAAATAGTGTCACCACAATTTCCTCCCCTTCCCCAAACAGCTGAGAAAGATGGGCTGTAAATTCCGGGCTCATCAGATTGTACTGTGTCAACCAGAGAATCGCAGCCACTGCCGAGAGGAAATTGGTCCCCAAAGTTACCAATAAAACATTACGGTTGTAACGTCCTTCCAACAGCTTCTCTGTCTCCCCGGCAATACCAAAAACGGCAAGCAAGGCAATCCAATGCCATCCCTGGCGAATGGCAGCAGCGTCAAAAACTGGGATACGCTCGTTAGTCTCTGGAAGCCACGCAGCGAATACCTGAGGAACCCCCAAAAATACCACCATAAAAAATATGCAGAAGGCAATGCCTGTGATACATTCCCACCGTGAGATCTGTTCCCGCTTTTTCGGTACAGTGGGCAGACTGTCAAAATCGAAATCTCTGTTGACCGGAATCCCCCTCCAGGAGAAGAAGGCAAACAACAAGGTTACAAAGGCAAATGCACTGAGCAAGCAATTCCAAAGCATACTCAACCAGGTCAGCACCGCCTGTAGCCCGTTCTGCGGCTCCATCATCAGCAAAATGCCATTGGCGATGGTGATACCCACCCCAGCGCAAACCAGGACAATTCCCAGAACCAATTTGTATGTACTGTAGTAAGGCTGCCCGATCAGGCACTTTCCTGCGTTGCCGGAATACTTTTCGTACAATTCCCGAGGTGTTCCGATCTCTGTCAGCACCACCCGCAGATCTTTTTCCGTTGGGGTGATGTCCCCGCATCGGTCGGAGAGCATATCATCCACCAGACCTCGCAATTCCTGGGCCACATCCTCCCGCTGCTTTCCCGGCAGCCGGCGTGTGACGGCATAAAGATAGCGCTCCAGCAATTCCTGATTCATACTGTTCCCTCCAATAAGTTGTCCAAATGCTCAGAAAATCTCTTCCAATAGGTTTTCGTTTTCTCCAATACCTCCGTGCCGACTTCCGTAATCTGGTAGTATTTTCGTGGTTTTCCCTGGGCAGTATCCCACCGACTGGAAAGCAGCCCCTGCCCTTCCAATCGTCGCAGGAGCGGGTACAAGGTATTGGCATCCATGGGAATCTGATTGTCACTTAGCGTTTTTACCAGAGAATAACCATAAGTAGGTTCCTTCATCTGGCTGAGTACCAACAAAATCAGGGTACCCCGCCGCAGTTCCAAAATCAGGCCGGACACTACTTCATCTACGTCCATACCATTCACCTCACATTACTGTATATATACATTATATAGTGTGTCACACAGTATGTCAAGAAAGAATTTCGCAGAGCAGGGATGCTCTGCGAAATATTCTGTAAAAATCAAGCCAGGACAGCCTTATGGAATACCTTCTTACCCTTCCGGATCTTCACGCCTTCCTTCAGCTGTTCCTTGGTAATCGCAAACGTAGCAGCAGGTACCTTTTCGTCATTGACAAAGACACCGCCCTGCTCAATCAGCCGCCGAGCTTCCTTATTAGAAGAAGCCAGTTTGCAGGCAACCATCAAGTTCAGAATGCCAATCTGACCATCCGTCAGCTGTTCCTCAGCAATCTGAGTTGTGGGCATATTGGCGTCATCGCCGCCGCCTACAAACAGAGCCTTGGCCGCAGCTTTGGCTTTTTCTGCCTCTTCTTCGCCGTGGACCAGCTTGGTCAGTTCGTATGCCAGAATTTCCTTGGCCACATTCAGCTGGGCATCCTTCCAGTCTGCCATGGCATCAATCTCCTCCAAAGGCAGGAATGTCAGCATCCGGATGCACTTCATGACGTCGGCATCTTCCACGTTCCGCCAGTACTGGTAGAATTCAAAAGGAGAGGTCTTGTTGGGTCCAGCCAGACAGCACCCTTTGCGGTTTTGCCCATCTTCTTGCCTTCAGAGTTCAGCAGCAAGGTGATAGTCATGGCATGGGCATCCTTGCCCAGCTTTCTGCGGATCAGTTCCGTGCCGCCCAGCATATTGCTCCACTGGTCATTGCCGCCGAACTGCATATTGCAGCCGTAGTGCTGGTACAGGTAGTAGAAGTCGTAGGACTGCATGGGCATGTAGTTGAATTCCAGGAAGGACAAACCCTTCTCCATGCGTTGCTTGAAACACTCGGCCCGGAGCATATTGTTGACGGAGAAGCAGGCACCGATGTCCCGGATAAAATCAATATAGTTCAGGTTCAGCAGCCAGTCGGCGTTGTTAACCATCATAGCCTTGCCTTCGCCAAACTCGATGAAGCGTTCCATCTGCTTCTTGAAGCACTCACAGTTGTGTTGGATGGTTTCCTGGGTCATCATGGAACGCATATCGCTGCGTCCGGAGGGGTCGCC
>USHP01000032.1 GCA_900554625.1 uncultured Eubacteriales bacterium
CAGCTGTGAGACACAATGACAATTCCAACCATGAGGGCCTCCTTATGCGAAATGCTTTGCAATTACGGAAAGCAGCAGAGCGAAGGAGGTAGCTCCCGGGTCCTGATGTCCCAGACTCCGTTCCCCCAGATAGCTGGCGCGTCCCTTTGTGGCGATCATACCCTTGGTATTTTCCACACCAACCTGGGCGGCGTCAAGGCCGGCGGCCAGAATTTCACCGGCAGAGCCGGATGCTGCCTTCATGGCCTCCAGGGCAGGAACCATAGCGTCCAGCATGGTCTGCTCACCGGTGGTGGATTTACCCCGGAATTTGACACCTTCCACGGCGGCGTCCAGCATGGACAGAAAATCCTCCATGGTCAATTCCGTTTTCCCGTTGGCCACAACAGCGGCTTTCATAAATGCGGTGCCATACAGAGGCCCGGAAGCGCCGCCGACGGTGGACACCAAGGTCATGCCAACGGTTTTCAGAATGGTGCCCGCATCCTTTTCCGCCAGGGAAGGCAGTTTATCCGCAACCGCCTGGAAGCCCCGGGCCATATTGATGCCGTGGTCGCTGTCACCAATGGGCATGTCCAGCTGGGTCAAAAAGTCTTTGTTTTCCTGAATGATTCCATTCATGCCTTCCAGAATGGAGATCAGATCGGCAATGGTTGCCATGGGCGATTCCTCCTTCGATTATGCTTTGTAAGCAGGGGTATCTGCCGGTGCATCCAGCAGGGCCTTCAGTTCGTCATCCAGCCGCAGCAGGCTGATGGAGAATCCAGCCATTTCCAGGGAGGTCATGTAATTGCCCACCAAGGTCTTGTAGACCTTGATGCCCTTTTCTGCCAGAACGTCTGCCACCCGGTTGTTGATGATATACAGTTCCATCAACGGCGTTGCGCCGGAGCCGTTGACCATCACGGCAACCTCGCTGCCGCTGTAATCGATATCCGCCAGAATCTTGGACAGCAGATGATCGGTGATGTCGTTGGCGGTCATGATCTTTTCTTTGTGGGTGCCTGGCTCGCCATGGATACCGATACCCACTTCCATTTCGTCCTCACCGATTTCAAAGCCGGGTTTGCCAGCGGCAGGAACGGTGCAGGGAGTCAGAGCTGCACCCATGGTGCGCACATTGTCGATCACCTTCTGGGCAACGGCGTGAACTTCTTCCAAAGTAGCCCCTTGCTCTGCCTTGGCACCGGCAATCTTATGTACAAAAATCGTGCCTGCCACACCCCGGCGTCCGGTGGTGTACAGAGAGTCCTGAACGGCCACGTCGTCATTGGTGACCACGCTCATGCACTTGATGCCGTCCATCTCGGCCATTTCCGCGGCCATTTCAAAGTTCATTACGTCACCGGTGTAGTTTTTGATGACCAGCAGAACACCGGCGGGGGTAGCCACTTCCCGGATAGCAGCTTCTACCTGGTCCGGGGTGGGGGAGGTAAAGACCGCGCCGGCTACCGCTGCGTCCAGCATGCCCTTGCCGACGAAACCGCCATGGGCAGGTTCGTGGCCGGAACCGCCGCCGGAAACCAGTGCAACCTTGTCTGTTTTTTTCTCCGCACGGACCAAAACGTTGTAGTCCGGCAGTTTTTTCAGGTGCTGCGGATGGGCCTTTGCAATGCCCTGGAGCATTTCCAGTTCTACATTTTCGACTTGATTGATCAGTTTTTTCATTGCAGATAACCTCCATGTCTATGTTGGATTCCCAGCGGGTGAGCGTTCTTCTTCCAGCTCATTGTGTATTTTAACATAATTGGATATCATTTTCAAGCATGCATTTGTTAATATTATGTAATACGAATGAAAGATTGGTAATTTTTCAAAAAGTGCTATAAACTATACGACGAAAGCAGATTTTTGGTGTCTGGATAGGTAAAGATCGATCTTGTACAGACAGATAAGGAAGTGAGCATTATGGAAGACGGCCAGATTGTCAGGCTGTATTTTGCCCGGGATGAACGGGCCATTGCCGAAACTGCCGGCAAATATTCCGCCTACTGCCACAGCATCGCCTACCGGATTCTGGAAAATCACCCGGATTCGGAAGAGGTGGTAAACGATACCTTCCTGGGAGCCTGGAACTCCATTCCCCCGACGAAACCAATATCCTTACCGGCTTACCTGGGAAAAATTTCCAGGCGGCTGGCGCTGAACAAATGGAGATGCGGCCGCACACAAAAGCGGGGGGCAGGGGAAGCTACCCTGGCACTGGCGGAACTGGAAGGCTGTATCTCCTGGGGAGATTCTGCGGAAGCGGCGCTGGAAGGAAAGGAACTTTCGGAAAGCGTCAACCGCTTTGTCAAGGCATTGGATCAGACCGAAGCCCGGATTTTCGTTCTGCGGTACTGGCATTTGTATTCCATCCGGGAGATTGCACTCAAGTACCATTTTTCCGAGAGCAAAGTCAAATCCATGCTGAGCCGCACCCGGGGTAAACTGCAAAAACATCTGAAAAAGGAGGGTGTTTTATGAAAAAAACGGAAAATCTTCTGGAAGCCATCAACGATTTGGATGATAAAATCATTCTGGATGCCCTGTCCAAGCCGGTTACATATTCCAATAAACGCAAAATCCTTCGGGTGCTTGGCACAGCGGCGCTGCTTGCGGCCATGGGGTTGACGGCCTGCGGGATGCATTCTCTTGGTGTGTGGTATCAGAATTACTTTGCTCAGCAATCCCAGACGGAATTGAGTGAAGAACAAAAGACCTATTTGAATGAAAATGTCATTGAGGTTGCTCCCCAGCAGCCGGGACTGACCATAGAATCTGCCCTGACCGACGGTATTCGGATTTTTATGAAACTGCGCATCACGGCACCGGAAGATGTGATACTCTACCCATATGACAATGGTCATGCCTTTGTCTATCCCGGAAATGAGGCCCCGGATGTGGCGTACGAAGATCAAGATGTTGTAACACTGGATGGAAAACGAATCTATAATTCCTTGCAGTACCTTTCTGTGGACGATGGAGATGGTTTGGATTATACCATGGATTATATTGTGTCTGGTATGCTGGAGGGCACCTGGAACCAGGAGACCGGGGAAGAAGAACCCCTGGATCTGGCAGGCAAGACAATCAAAATCCATTTCCGGGACTTCTATCTGAGAATCAGCAACAAAGAGTGTACAGAGTGGGAAGATCAGCAGATTATCGCCGGAGATTGGGAATTTGACATTCCCGTTACACAGGACAGTCTGCGCACCAGAGAACTGATCTCCCAACCGGCAGAAGGCTCTCTGCGCTACCTGGATATGGAAGCGGAAGAAAAAACCTTTGCCTGGGAAGAAAATGTCCCCATTTCCTACATCACCCTCCGGGCGCTGACTGTGGATATCGGTTTTGACTGCCCTGGAACTGGCGGTGATTTTGGAGAGGAAATCTGCGTGGTG
This sequence comes from uncultured Eubacteriales bacterium, assembly GCA_900554625.1. Taxonomy (GTDB): domain Bacteria; phylum Bacillota; class Clostridia; order Oscillospirales; family Oscillospiraceae; genus Faecousia. The sequence goes on from USHP01000032.1 coordinate 3,387, forward strand.
ATGAAAGACGGGAGCGAGATGCCCCTCCATCCCCAGTGGGGCGGCGTAGATATCATCCGTTATTTTCCGGATTCTCCGATGATGATTGACCAGGTTGACCACCTGATTTTTGAGGACGGAACGGTTATCCCTGCATCTTAAAATGTCATGCGCTGATTGAGACTGGATATAATAGAAATAAGGAGAGCCGCCAGGCAAACGCCCTGGCGGCTCTTGCAATTTTTGACTTAAAAAGCTACTGAGATACCGTAAAGAGGGAATAAAAATAGTTCTTTTCCGCCATCAGCTGATCAAATGTGCCGGATTCTACGATTTTTCCATTCTTCAGCGCCAGAATACAGTCGTAGCGTTTCAGCAGTGCGGCATCCAGATTGTGGGTCACGACGATGCGTGTCATGCAGTCCAAATCCAGAATGGATGTGGCAACCTGATATGCGGTGGCGGCGTCCAATGCGGCGGTGGCTTCATCCACCAGCAGGACATGGGATTTTTTCAGCAAGCTTCTGGCAATAGAAATACGCTGCTTTTCTCCGCCGGACAGACCGCTGCCGTTTTCTCCGCACAGATACGCTTCTCCCCGCTCTGCAATCAGCTGGGAGAGGCCGGACAGGGCAATGGCACGGTTTACTTCTTCTTCGGGGAAACCATGGAACATGGTGATGTTGTCCCGGATGGAGGCGTTGAAAACAAACACATTCTGCTGAATCATGGAAATCCCATCGTAGAGAGAATCGCTGCTGATTGTCCGAATTTCCTGACCGCCGTAACAGATTTGGCCGGAGTAGTTCTCGTGACTTCCCATTATCAGATTCAGCAGAGTGGATTTTCCGCTGCCGGAGGCGCCAACGATTGCATAGCTTTTTCCAGCTTCAAACGTTACGCTGATTTGCTGCAGAATATCGTTTCCGTCCTCATAGCCAAAGGAAACGTTTTTGAATTGTATATCCGCATTCTGTTGATTGGTTAGATGTATGCCTGCCTCCCGGACGTTATCCTGCAGGGCCGCGGCCAGCTTGTCAATCAAAGCCGCCGCCGCTTTCCTCTGGGCCAGCTGTTCCGGCAGTTCCTGAATGGGATAAATGATATTGCCTGTCAAATCCAGAAACACAATCAAAATACCCGGCGTGATCTGAAAACCGTATTGTACCAGAATACCGCCCACCAGGAAGGTTCCCAGCTGGGCAACCACTCCCGCTACACCTGCCATCGTGTTGACCACGGTGGCCCATTTGCGCTTGTCGCACTTTGCCTGTTCCGCCGCGGCATTGTTTTTGGCGAACAGGGCCGCAATGGCCTTTTCCGCTTTGAAGCTTTTCATCACGGAAAATCCGGTGAGACTGTCTTTCAGCGTGGAAACCAGAACGCCATTCCGATCCGATGCCCTGCGCTCTGCCTGGGCAATGCGATTTCCGGCGATTAAGGATGCACCGATGGGCAGCAGGAAAAAGGCGCAGGAGATTCCGGTCATAACCGGGCTGTACACCAGCATCATAATCAGCGCACCCACGGCTACGATGCAGTTGTGGAGAATGTCAAACTGGGCTTCCAGGTAACTTTTCTCAATCACCGCCGCATCATTGGAAAAGGCGGACAGGTACTGGGAAGTATCTTCCTTGCTGAATGCTGCAATGCTTTTTGGGGTCAGCGTTTGAAAGGCGTAGTCTTTGTATTGGCGCATGGCCTTTTCCAGAAATCGGGGCTTGGAAAGGTAGGTCATCCCTTTGCCAACCAGAATAAGCCCTACCACCCCTACCAGCATTAGCCCCAAGGTGGGAAGTCCCAGAGAGCCGGGAACACCGGAAATGGCATCGATCATCTGCTGCAGCAGCCAGGAAATGAGAAGATTCACTCCGGCAATCAGCAAAGCGGACAGTACCGCCAGGAAGAAGGAAAACCGGTTCTGATGAAAAAACTGGGAAATTAGTTTTTTTCGTTCACGCTTCATTCTGAATTACCCTCCATAATGCGGTAAGTTCTTTGCTGTCTACATCCAACAGCACTTTCTCAATTCCGTCCATAGCGGTTTGACCCAGATTATCCACTGCGGAAGCCACGGTGTCATCGGGAACGAACCGCATACTGGTTATATCGTAGATGGGTGCGCTGTCGAAGTGTTGGGCGAGGGCCTTGGCCCGGCGCAGATAGGTTTCGGCACAGTCCGGTTCTTTCTGTTCCAGGGACACAGAAGCCCGGAGTGCCCAAAGTGTGGCTTCCGGCTTGTCCATACAGCACACGGTTCCCGGCTTTTTTAGACCCGGATAGAAGGAGAGCGCCCAATCCAGCAATGCAGCGGCGCTTTCGTAGTCTCCTGTTTTGTAGAAAATGTTGAGATACCCCATGACGATCCGCATATGGGAAGCATACAAATCCATCAAAGCCCGGGACAGGTAGGGGAGCGCCCCTTCCGTGTCATTGCAAGAGGAGGCCAGCGTCATCCCAATCTCGTCGTCATTCAGCCGGCAAGGGTTGTGGGTTTTCAGAATCTGGAGTCCTTTGTCATAGTCTCCCAAGGAAATGTGGATATCCGCAATGACTTTCCATAGGGAAATTTCGCTGATTTTCGGATCGGTATTTTGCTCAATTAAGTGACAGGCGTGGTCAAAAAGGGACAGTGCCCGCTTCAAATAGGCTTCTTGCTGCTGATAAATACCCCGGACATAGTAGTTGTCGGCGCTGTAGTAGACGATTTCAAAACAGTTGGGGTACCGCTGCAGCGCCTTTTCCGCATCCGACAGGGCATCCTGAGATTCTCTGTCATGCACATACTGCTTAAGCCTTTCCACGATGGCTTCTTTCTTGTTGTTTCTCAGAGTATACCCAATCAGCACATCTGTGGACACATCAAATAAATCTGCCATGTCGGTGATGAGCGACAGCTCCGGTGTCGCCGCACCCCGTTCCCATTTGGACACCGCAGCAAAGCTGACCCCCAACGCATCCGCCAGCTGCTGCTGGGTCATGTGATTTGCTTTGCGCAGTTTGCAGATATTTTCTGAAAGTGACTGCTTCATATTGTCTCCTCCCTTTGCACATCCACATTCTATCACGCCATTGTAGGAAAAGACAGACACAAATTGTACAATTTGTTGAACTATAATTGAACTAATAGTTCAGTTTATTGTTAGTAGGGGAACAGAAAGCCCCTGTTTATTCCCATGATTCAGTAAACCAAAAAGGAGTTTCCCGTTTTTTCCAGATGTTAAAATGCATTGCTTGCGGCAACGGGCGCTTTGGCCTACAATAGCGGTGAAATCGAAAAAGGAGGAGATCCCCAATGCTAAGTGAAAATGTAAAAGCCATCAGAAAATCCAAGGGACTTTCCCAACAGGAGCTTGCCGTCAAGCTGAACGTCGTGCGGCAGACAGTCTCCAAATGGGAGCAAGGGGGTTCCCAAACTTAAAGATACCACACTAAACCCACGCTTACATTACTTCCAAACAATACAATTTTGGAGGTAAACCCTATGAAAAAGCTGATTTCCTGCGAATATAACTTTGATAACTGCTGTGTGGAACTGAAATACACCGATGGCAGCATGATTGCGATTGATACGATTGCAGTTGAGAACGAGGTTGCCCGCAATATGTACGAACGCTCAGAGCTTGATTATCTTATCTACAACGCTCCTTTGGAGTACGCAGACCTTATTTTGAACGGCGATCCCGAAGCATATTTAAGAACTGTAACAGAGTATAAGCCGCTTGATTAACCATCACCCGCCCATTCTGACCACTACATTTTGTCGGGATGGGCGGGATTTTTGCATATGTGGTAGATTTTTTCACATTTTCGTGGTATAATTATTACGTGATTTTATGTCCATACGCAAGGAGGGCAATTATGGTTGAGATATTAGAGGTAACACAGGTAAATAACGCACTTGCGGAAATGGTTGCCCTGTTTCGGGTAGATTTGCGTTCATATAAAGGCATTGTATCCAAGCCGAACATTGACGCCGGACGTGAGGAAATGGAAGAATATCTTTCTGCCAAGTTTCCGGTGTTTGCGGCTCTTATAGATGGTGAATACGCAGGTTATGTGGTCTGCCGTATTGATAGCGAGGTCGTGTGGGTGGAGTCCATCTTTGTCAAAAAGGAATACCGTCGTCACGGTGTTGCTACTGCTCTGCACAGCAAAGCGGAAGAAATCGCCGCTTCTTATGGCGATGATACCGTTTACAACTACGTTCACCCCAACAATCACCGCATGATCGAATTTCTGCGCAAGCGTGGTTATACAGTTTTGAATCTGATTGAGATTCGCAAGCCATACCAAGGCGAAAAGCTCACGCAGACAATTACGGTCGGCGAACATGAATTTGATTATTAAGAGGGATAAAAATGTACATAGAAACACCACGAATGATAATTCGTGATTTCACACCGGAGGATGCCGCTGATCTGCACGAAATCTTCGGTGATGATGAAACCATGGAGAACTGCGAACTGGCATACGACTTTGATAAAACGGAGAAGTTTTTGATTTCTTTCTGCATTGAAAGAAAAGGTGCTGTGGCAGCGGTTCACAAGGAAAGCGGCAAAATGATGGGTTACATCCTGTTCAACGAAGCCTACGAGGGTGTATATGAAATGGGCTGGATCTACAACCGCAGCTTTTGGCGACAAGGATACGCATACGAATCCTGCAGAGCTGTGATTGATTATGCCTTTGGAGAGCTGAACGCCCATAAGGTTTTTGCTGAAGCAATCGATGCCGTGAAGTCTGTCGGACTGATGAAAAAGTTGGGTATGCAGCTTGAGGGCATCCAACGGAACCAGACAAAGGATAACCACGGCAACTGGGCAGACCTGTACTTCTACGGTCTGCTGAAGGAAGATTGGAGGAAACATGGAAATCAAATTTGAAAACATCATCCTTCGGGATATGATAGAGTCCGACATTGAGGACTATGTGCGTTGGTTCACCACCGAAACCGAGTGGTCGAATACGGATGCACCGTGGGAGCCTATCGAATCGGACGAGGAAACCGAGCGCACGTCATGGCGTGAATACTATGAGTCTGTGAAAGACCTGCCCGACGATGTTCGCCGTTGGAAGTTTGAAATCGAATGGAACGGCAGGCACGTTGGATGGGTAAGCTCCTACCCCATTGACGAGAACTACGAATGGATTGGCGAGATCAAGGACGGTCAGACCGTTTATCGTGCTATCGGTATTGATATTTGCGAACCCGACGTGTGGGGTAACGGCATTGGCACAAACTCTCTCCGTGCCTTTATGAGTTACTACTTTGAGAACGGCGTGGACGAGCTTTACACACAAACTTGGTCGGGTAACGTCCGTATGCTCCGCTGTGCTGAAAAGCTCGGCTTTATAGAGTGCAACCGCAACATAGGTACACGAGAGGTTCACGGGCAGAAATATGATGGATTGACCTTCAGATTGGAGAGATAAGTATGCTTTACCATATATCAAAAACCGCAGGTCTTAAAAAATTGAAACCGCAGGTTTCTACGCACAAAAAGCCATATGTATATGCTATCGAAAATGTGGTCACTGGGCTTCTATTTGGTGCGCCCCATGATGATTTTGACTTTATTATCAGCGAAGAAAATGGTATCCCCGTTATTATGGAATGCTATCCCGGTGCCTTCCGGTTGTTATTCAAAGATAAAGAGTGTTCGATCTATGAGATCAACGATGAGGGATTTATGCGAGGAATGACATCATGGAGTCCCGAGCTTGTCAGTGAAAATGAAGTCGCTGTTATCCGTGAAATCGCCATTAACGATCTATATTTGCGCCTTCTTGACGAGGAATCAAGAGGTAATTTGATAATACGCAGATATGAAGATACCGCAGATTACAAGAGTATTGTCTCAGAGCATATCGTAGATCGTCTTATCCGCTTTGATGCAGTATATACCGAAAGCGAAAGGTTAAAGAAGCATTACGGCAAGCTTATTGACGCATTACAGAACATTATGGATGGACATTTGTTATGAACATACAACAGTTTTGGTCTGACGTTCTCGCTCAGAGAGCAGACGAGATAAGAGAATATTTCCACGCCGATGCTTATGTGAATTGGCATTGCTCCAACGAGCATTTCACGGTCGAGGAATTTATAAGAGCCAACTGCGAGTATCCCGGTGATTGGGATGGCGAGGTTGAAAAGATCGTCACGACGGACGATATGATTATCACCGCTACACGGGTATATCCCAAGGATCGCTCCGCTTCTTTCCACGTTACGTCCTTCATCAAGCTGAAAGACGATAAGATTGTCGCTATGGACGAGTATTGGGCAGACGATGGCGAAGCTCCAAAGTGGCGGCAAGATATGAAGATTGGGAGAAGAATACATTCGCTTTGATCTAATATTTTTGTAAAGAGCAAAATGAAATAATTAAGTAAATTTTGAAATCAACTTGGTATCAACACTTACACAAGTGTTTTGAGTACAAATACGAAACAGAAAGGGTGGTTTTTTATGAAAATGAGTCGTGTATGGAGGGTTCACGCTTCCTAACCCTCCGAATAAAATTTTGGAGGAAACGAAATGGAAAACCAAATCACCATCCGTGAAGCGATCACGGAAAACGACGTTGCACTCTTTTGGGAGCAGCTTCACACCTATTACAAACGGGATATGTTTCCCGACCCAAACGCAGAGGAAAGAGATTACTTCCTCGGTGATGAATACCGATCCACGATGCAGGAGATCCACGACAGACCGCAAGATCGGTGCTACTACCTATTCTTTCAAAGGAACGGACAAGACATAGGCTTTGCCTTGCCGGTGATCTACACCTCCGAGGATGGCAAATGCTTCATTATGGAATACTGCGTGTATCCGGAATATCGTGGAAACGGTACAGGCAAAGAATGTGCCAAAGTTTTGTTGAATTGGGCAGAGGAATACGGCGCACTCTATGCCGAATTGAATTATGGCAGTAATGATCGCCGCCTGCGCTTTTGGAAAAGTGTAGGTTTCATTGAGAACGGTGTTGACGAATGGGGCGAGCCGTTGATGATTTTGCCACCAAACGATGAAACGCCTTTCACCGTAGAGGTCTTGGACAATCCAACCGATTGGCAGCTATTGAAATTGGAAAACGGCTTCAAAAAAGACATCGGTGAAGAATCGCTCACGGAGGAAATGCAGAAACAGCTTCAGCAAGCGATCAAAGACGGCAAGACCACCTTCTTTGTTGCAAAGCGTGGATGCCGTGCTGTCGGTATGTGTAGCGTTGCTAAATGCTATTCCACGTTCTCTTGCTCCGATACGGGAGTATATGAGGATTTTTACATCGAACCTGCTTTCCGTGGCAAAGGTGTTGCTCGTAAATTAGCGCAGGCTGCACAGGCTTGGTGCAAGGATAATGGCATATCGAGCTTAACGGTATGCTGTGCCCCGTGTGATGAAAAGATGTATCAAGCACTTGGCTTTGACATTGCCTTGGGTACAACTTTCGCACACATTGAATAACTAACGAAAGGGCGGCGATTTGGTGCGCCGAGTCGCCGCTTGATTCAAAAACAGGAGATAATTATGATACAATATGAGAACTTAACAATCCGTCAAGCCGAAGTTGACGATGCGAAACAGCTTGCCGCTTGGTGGAATGACGGTGCTGTGATGGCACACGCCGGTTTTCCTAACGGGCTGGGAACGACCGAGGATGAAGTTGTAAAAGGACTTGGTAACGGTCGTATGGTTATTGAAGAAAGCGACCGTTTGATTGGTGAGTGCAATTACCGCAATGTGTCTGATGGTGTTGCAGAAATCGGCATTAAGATCTGCGAAACTGATTGTCAGAACCGTGGTGTCGGCAGAAAGGTTTTGAGTATGCTGATTGGTTGGTTGTTCCGAAACGGCTGTTCTAAAATCATCCTCGACACCAACTTAACGAACACAAGAGCGCAGCACGTTTACGAAGCACTTGGATTCCGCAAGGTGCGAACCAATATCGACTCTTGGAAAGACCAACTCGGACGGCTTCAATCGTCGGTGGATTACGAGTTGGTTGAAAAGGATTTTGTTAGTTATATAAGCGAACACTAATCGACAGCACTTCAAACTATGGAATGCCAGGCATAGCGTTGAACGGAGTGAATCTGCGCCGTGCGTTCCATTGCCAAACGAATTAAACGCAGTTTTCAATGAGTGAGGCAAAATGAAAACCGCTGTAATTTTTCATCCACGCAAGGATGGAGATTACAGCGGTTTTGTATTTTCTGAGGAAAGGTAGCAAACTGCATTTTTACAGTTTGGGTACCATTTTCGAGGAAAATATGCGGGGTGGATAAGGTACAATAAGTTGCGCAAATTGAAAAGAGCATAAAAATAGACACGGCTT
>USHP01000033.1 GCA_900554625.1 uncultured Eubacteriales bacterium
CCAGAAGTGCATCCCCGTTTGACACGGAAGATATTTCCAGATTGGAGCGAATCATCTACCTCTGCTCCCAGGGGGCCAGTAACACGGCAGCTGGCATAATGGCCTCCCAGTGCATGAATCAGAGATTCCACCGTTCCCTCCCCGCCGTCACCAATGGGCAAATCCACCATCTGGCAGTCAGGAAAATGCTTTATGGTTGCCTTGTGCAGAAGTTCGATCGCGTGGAAAGAGGACATGGAACCTTTAAATGAATCCGGTGCAAACAGGATTTTCATATGGTCTCTCCGCCTTTCGTGATTTTGCATAACAAATTTCTTTGATAATACCGAATCGTTTGTCAAAAAGCAACATTTTCTATCCTAAATTTTTTGCCATTTCTTGTGTTGACGATACAATGTTGTTTTATTTGCTAGGATAGTGTGCAAAAAACGCCGCAGGGATTTGTACACTTCACACAAATCCCTGCGGTAAACGCTTATGGATGCTCCTTCAGATAATGGTACAGGCAGGTCATCAGCAGCTTGTCGTTGCCTGACTGGAAAGGGTTGATTCCCAGTGCGGAGCGGAGTTTATTAATCCGGAAAACCAGTGTGTTTTTGTGTAAATACAGTTCTTCACTGCTCTTTACCAGATTGAAATCATTTTTTTGCAGGACGCCCGCCATTTTTAGGATACTCTCTTTATTGTCCTGCCCCAAAGCGTGGTCATATACGCTGAAGATTCCCCGCATTTCTTCGCTAGGCAGCAGCGAAAGGAAATACCCATCCAGGTGTTCCATAAAATACAGCACCCGCTCTCCCGACTGCATATTCTTTTCCAGCCACCGACAAGCATCCAAACCCAGATGATAGTCTGCCAGATTGTACTGCATCGTTCCTACATAGGCTCGGTCATAGGCGACTGCAGCTTCAATACTTTGCAGCCACTCAGCCGTCTGGCTGCACCAGGAAGCCAGAGGCGGCGCAGCGCCTTTTTCCAGGTCTTTGTAGATCAGAATGTGCCGGTTGTCCACGATCCAGATCATGTCTTCACTGGATGCATAGGACTGCAGTTCCGCTGCTTTCTGCTCCAGCGGGCCCTCTGCGGAAAAATACAGCATTATGGGGATTCGAATGATTCCGGATGCGAAATCCAGTTTATTCGCCATCTGCTTCAGCTGTTCCAAAGACGGGGATTCCTCCAAAAACAGTAAGGAAAAAAACCGATTTTGGGCGGTAATTTTGCTGAATTCCAGCTCCTGCTGGTTCTCATAGCGTACCATTGTCTCCAGAGACATTTTGATAATCATGGCAATCTCCCGCACCTTTTCTGGTTCTCCGGTGACACCAACAACAGCAATGGGTTTCTTGGCATAGCGCACCAGAAGGTTGACGCCGTTCTGCACCCCCAGAAGTGCATCCCCGTTTGACACGGAAGATATTTCCAGATTGGAGCGAATCATGTTATAAGCTGTTTCATGGAAGGTTCCGATCCGCTCCGGATTGCGGCTGGCAATGATAATGCCCTGATCGTTCATGATGTTGATGTTATAGTCTGTATATTTTGCAATGCGCTCCACAAACTTCTTTGCCAAATTGGGATTAATCATGCCCTCGCCTCCATTTTCCTGCCATCCTATTTCGGCAGTTGACCAGTTCGCCTTTTTGCTGATTATAACAATTTGTGTTCCCTGGTGCAAGTGGGAACTTTGTTGCGGCTGGATGCATTTGACACAATGAAAAAAGCCGGACCTTTTGGTTCGGCTTTTCACACAGATTCGGATATATCAAATCTTTGGAGAGACAGACTACTCAATCATTCAGCGAGTGTCCAGTCCCTGCCTGTTCCTCAAGACATCATTTTGAGGGGATGTGCTATGCTTAAAATCGTTTATCCGATCTGTTGTGGGATGGATGTCCACAAAAACTTCGTTGTCGCCTGTATCGCAACTACAGATGACAAGGGTGTAACCGCCTACAAGAAGAAGCGGTTCTCCACCTTCACCAGTGACTTACGCCGCTGTGCCTCATGGCTTGCTGAAAATAACTGCAAAGATGTTTGTATGGAATCTACAGGTAAATATTGGATTCCTATTTACAATACTCTGGAATCAACTTGTCAGATCGTTCTTGCTCACCCCAAATATGTGAAATCAATCCGAGGTAAGAAGACAGACGAGAAGGATGCCAAGTGGATCGCAGATATTTTCAAGCACGGGTTGGTTTCCGGCAGTTTTATCCCCCCTGCTGACATCCGCCAGCTCCGGGATCTTATGCGCTACCGCCGAAAACTCACGCACTATACTGTCGGAGAAAAGAACCGTGCACAAAACTGTCTCACTGTTTCAAACATCAAACTGGATGATGTATTCTCAGATGTGTTTGGCAAAACAGCATCTGCTATCACCGACAGATTATTGGAAAGCAATGAACCTTTCGATGTTGCTCCTTATCTCGATGGGCGAATCAAAACTCCAGTCAAGAAAATTCAAGCCGCAGTGGACGGGGAAATGTGCGTTGAACAAGCTGAAAAGCTCCGCATTATCCGCTCTCACATGAACAGCCTTGATCTCTGTAAAGCCAATCTGGAATCTCTGATTTTATCTACTGCTCAGAAATTTCTTCCCCAACTCGAACTTGTTATGACGGTGCCGGGTATCCAAGCCTATTCCGCAATCGGTATCATTTCGGAAGTCGGTGTGGATATGTCCGTGTTTCCTACCTCGAAGCATCTATGCTCCTGGGCCGGTCTTACGCCGCAGAACAACGAAAGCGCCGGAAAGAAGAAAACCACAAGAATCAGCAGAGCCGGAGCTTACATCAAGCCGTTACTGGTGCAGTGTGCGCTTACTGTTTGTAAAAGCAACAAGCACCCGGAAATCAAGAACCGTTATCTTGCCTTAAAGAAACGCAGAGGGCACAAGAAGGCCATTATCGCTATCGCAAGAATGTTACTCACTGCCATTTACAACATTCTCAAGAAGAATGAGCCGTACGATCCGGAGCTTTACCTCCGGTGTAACAACACTCCGCCGGAACACAGGGCAGTTTCTGTGGAGGAGGCTATCTTCATTTTGCAGCGCCAGGGCTATCTTGTTACCCCCAGCGCTCCTGAGTAGGCCGCGTTTGATTATTTTCGGCTACCGTAAGGTGGTCTGTCTTTGTGCGCCCTTTTCGAGGTAGTGCTTAAATCAGGTTGTTTCAAACTTTCTTACTCAAATCGCCATGGGAATTTCAAAATCAAAGGGGTGATACTGGTAATTTTCCATCCGGAAGCTGTCCTTGGTAAAAGCGTAGAAATCGGTAATGCTTTCGTCCATGGAGAATTTCGGAGCGGGGAAGCCTTCCTTTTCCAGCATGGCCTTTACCGCCGGAATGTGCCGGTCGTAGATATGGCAGTCGGCAATCACATGCACCAGCTCGCCAACCTTCAGCCCGGAAACCTGGGCCATCATGTGGGTCAGCACGGCGTACTGCACCACGTTCCAGTTGTTGGCGGTGAGCATGTCCTGGGAACGTTGGCTCAAAATGGCATTCAGGGTATCCCCGGTGACGTTGAAGGTCATGGAGTAGGCGCAGGGGTACAGGTTCATCTCGTGCAGGTCTTCAAAGTTATAGATGTTGGTCAGAATCCGCCGGGAAGCCGGGTTGTGCTTCAGATCATACAGCACTCGGTCCACCTGGTCAAACATCCCCTCTTTGTACTGGTGCTTCTTTCCCAGCTGGTAGCCGTAAGCCTTGCCGATGGTGCCGTCGGGGCCTGCCCACTCGTCCCAGACATGGCTGCCCAGGTCGCAGATCCGGTTGGACTTCTTCTGCCAGATCCACAGCAGTTCATCCACGGCGCTTTTCCAGTAGGTCCGGCGCAGGGTCATAATGGGGAATTCTTCCGCCAGGTTATACCGGTTCACCACACCGAATTTCTTGATGGTGTGGGCCGGGGTGCCGTCTGCCCAGTGGGGACGGACTTCCAAATTCTCATCGGAAAAGCCGTTTTCCAGAATGTCCAGACAGGTCTTTTTGTAAAGTTCGTCCGCTCTGCTCATGGGGTTGTTCCTCCCTTTTCATTTCTCGCCGTATCATACCATACCTTCCAGGAATTGTCCACAAAAAGTCTATCTTCAAAGCTCGGAAGCCAATCTTGCTTTTTTCCACAATATCCACTATAATAATATCAAATCACCGGAAGATTGGAGGAACCGCAATGGCGACCATGGAAGATATTGCCCGGCGCCTGGGCATTTCCAAAAGTACCGTCTGCAAAGCCCTGAACGATGCCGCTGACGTCAGCAGCGCCACCCGGGAAGCTGTGTATCAAGTTGCCCGGGAAGTAGGCTATATTCAGGTTTCTCCCTCCGACGCCGGAAAAATCGCCCTGTTCCTGGAAAACATGGCCTATACCTCCCCCAACGACTACGTCTGGTCCATCATCGCCGGGTTCCGGCAGATGGCCCAATCCGGCGGCTATCAGATTGACGTGATTCCCCTGGACCCGCTGATGCAAGCCCAGGTGCTGTACGACGCCTATATGCAGGAGCGGGGATACGCCGGGGCCCTGTTTCTGGGGCTGGCTCCGGGAGATCCCTGGCTTCAGGATTTTCAGACCTGCCGGTATCCGGCGGTGGTGTGGGACATCCCCGTTCCCGGCAATCCCCGGGTTGCCCAGCTGGGCGGAGACAATGAGGAAGCCATGTATCAGGTGGTTACCTGCCTGCAAAAGCTGGGACACAAGAAAATCGGCTATCTCAGCGGGGATTTGAACTCTTATGTCAACCAAACCCGGTATTTTTCCTTCTTCCGGGCCTTGCGCAAGTGCGCCCTGCCCAGCAATTCCCGTCTGGCAGGCCGCTCCAGCCATACCAGCGAGTGCATCGACAAGAATCTGCCCCGGCTGCTGGAAGAAGGCGTCACCGCCATCATTTGCAGTCAGGATCGGCTGGCCCATGCAGTGATGATTCACTGTCAGGAACTGGGACTGCAGGTGCCCCAGGATGTGAGCATTGTGGGCTTTGACGATTCTCCCTTCTGCGCTTACACCGTCCCGCCACTGGCCTCAGTGCGGGTAGACCGGATGCAGCTGGGAAGAAGCGGTTTTCTGACCTTAAAAGCATTGATGGACGGCTTCCCTCTGGGCTCTGTTCTCCTGCACACCGAACTGGTGCGCAGAAAGTCCATGGGCCGCTATCCCAATAAAGACAAGGTCACCTTCCAGGAAACCCAATTCGCCACTGTGGAAGAAGATCCTGCCGCAGCAACGGAAGCACAGCTGCAATTTGAAGTTTAACCACAAAAATACGCCCGCAGACCTTCCTGCATGGAGGTCTGCGGGCATTTTGCTGTTATTCCTGGGCCAGTTCCCGCAGCGCCTGGATGGCGGCATCCACTTCCTGCTCTGTGTTAAACCAAGAAAAGCTGAACCGGACGGCTCCTTGGGAGGCGGTGCCCAGAGTCTGATGCATTCTGGGAGCGCAGTGAGCGCCGGAGCGAACGGCAATGCCGTAATCGGTCATCAGCGCATCCGCCACCGCGGCGGAATCCACATCTTTCAGGTTCAGCGCCGCAATGGCACACCGCCGGGGCTGGGAAAAATCCCCATACACCTGGATACCGGGAATCTGTCTGACTCCCTCCAGGAAACGGCGCAGCAGGCGGTTTTCTTTTTCCCCGATGGTGTCAATTCCCACCTCCTGCAAAAAATCCAGGGCTGCGGACAGTCCGGCAATGCCGTGGCCGTTCAGGGTTCCCGCTTCCAGATGGGTGGGATATTCCTCCGGATGGGTACGGCTGTAGGAATGAAAGCCGGAGCCGCCCACCTTCCAGGGCCGCAGCTCCACTCCCGGAGCAACGCACAGTCCTCCGGTGCCTTGGGGGCCCATCAGTCCTTTATGCCCGGTAAAGCAAAGAACGTCAATGCCCCAATCCTCCATACAAATGGGGATGCTTCCTGCGGTCTGGGACACATCCGCCACCAGAAACAAGCCGTGGGCTTTGGCAAATTTCCCCACCCGCTCCAAGTCCACCAGATTGCCCGTGAGATTGGAAGCATGGGTAATCACAATGGCCCGGGTATTGGGCCGGAGCAGAGATTCCAAGGAGCGGTAGTCCGGATTGCCCAGGGCATCGGTGGGAAGGAAGTCCAGGGAAATCACCCCCTGGTCTTCCAGACGGTACAGCGGCCGCAGCACGGAATTGTGCTCTAAGTCCGAGGTAATCCCGTGATCTCCGGGCTGAAACAGGCCGTTGATGGCAATATTCAGTGCTTCGGTGGCATTGGCGGTAAACACCACCCGCTCCGGGTGAGAAAACCCGAAAAGGGCGGCAACCTTACACCGGGCATTCCAAATCACCCGGTCTGCCTGCAATGCTCCCGAGTGGGCACCCCGGGAGGCATTTCCCAGGGTCTGCATGGCATCCACCACTGCCTGAATCACCTGGGGCGGTTTTTGCATGGTTGTGGCTGCATTGTCCAGATAAATCATTGACGTTTCCCCTATTTTCAAAGCTCCAGAATCCGCAGATCCTCCCATTGGATTCCGGCTTGGGTCATACTCTGGGTCAGCTGCTCCTGAGCATCCGTTGGCGCTTTCCAGGCAAGACCGCATCCAGCGGTAATCTCCCGGGGGACAGGAATCATCCGTCCGGGAAGGCCGTTTTCCTGGCAGAACGCTTCCATCCGAATGGCGGCGGTGGTGGAAGAAAAGGTAATCACCAGCGCCGGTTTTTTCTGTCTCATAGGCCCTCTCAGGGTTTTACGATGCAGTCTGCCTGCGCCATCTTTTCGGCGATTGCGTACATGTTGGTGACCTGGCCTACCCGGAGTTTCTCCGTCAGGCCGTAGTAATTCAGGCAGGTGCCGCAGGTGAGAATCTCCACTCCCTGGGCTTCCAGAGACTTTAGATCCTCCAGACTGGCAGAGCCTTCACAGGACAGGGCCGCACCGCCGTTGTAGAGAAGTACTGTGCTGGGCAAGGTGTCCTGCTGGCACAGGGCGTAGACAAAGCCTTTCATCAGCGCCGTGCCCAGTTCATCGCTGCCGGTACCCATGGTGGAAGAAGAGAGTACCACCACCGTGTTTTTCTTCTTACCTTCCAGCGCAACCAGGCAGGTTTCTTCCGTGGGGGGGTCCTCCTCGGCCGGCTTCCCTACGGTCATGACCACCCGGAATTTTCCCGGTTCCAGCTTTTCCGAGCGGACGGTATAGCCCTTCTGATTGGCCATTTTCGTCAGGTTTTGTACGGCGATTTCGTTATCTACCAAGGTTTCCACCGAGCCGGGGAAGCCCAGCTGGGCAATGGCATTTTTGGTTTTGACAACCGGAATGGGGCAGGCATCCCCCATGGCATTGACATGAATCATACGTATTTCCTCTCTTTTACTTGGTTACCAGGATTGCTTCCTGCATCTTTTCGGTAATGGTTCCCACAATGGCAGCAGGCAGTCCGGCTGCTTGGAGTTTTTCTTCCAGCGCCGGTGCGCTTTCTTTGGGCAGGGCGATCAGCAGGCCGCCGGAGGTCTGGGGATCAAACAGGATTTCTTCCATGGCAAAGGGGACGTTCTCAAACCGGACGGCCTCTCCTGCATGGTTGCGGTTGCGCTGGGCCGCTGCTGTCAGCAAAAATTCGTCGGCATATTCCAGTGCCTGGGAAAATACCGGCACCCGGTTGGCATCAATTCTGGCAGAATACCGTCCGTCCAGCATTTCCATCAGATGTCCGATAAAGCCGAAGCCGGTAACATCGGTGCAGGCATGGACGGGAAATTCCCGGCAGATTTGGGATGCCCGTTTGTTCAGGGTGGTCATGGAGGCAATGGCAGCGTCCATGGCTTCCGGGCTGGCCTGTCCCACCCGGTGGGCGGTGCATATGATGCCCACTCCCAGCCTCTTCGTCAGAACTAGGGCGTCCCCCGGCTGGCAGGCATTGTTGGGATAAATTTTCTCCGGATGGACGATTCCCGTGACGGACAGGCCGTATTTGACGCTGTCGTCGGCAATGGAGTGACCTCCCGCCAGGATGCCCCCGGCTTCTATTACCTTCTCGCTGCCCCCCTGGAGAATCCGTCCCAGAATGTTCAGATCCATGGCTTCCGGGAAGCAGACGATGTTCAGCGCGGTTTTCACCTCGCCGCCCATGGCGTAGATATCGCTGAGGGCATTGGCTGCCGCAATCTGCCCGAAAAGATAGGGATCATCCACCATGGGCGGAAAGAAGTCCAATGTCTGGACAACCGCCAGGTCATCGGTCAGTTTATACACCGCCGCATCGTCCCGGCTGTCGTAGCCGATGAGCAGGTTTTCGTCCGGCTGTCCCTTGGGCAATTTTTCCAGCACATGGCTCAAAACCCCCGCTCCCAGCTTGGCGGTACAGCCGCCGCCCCGGCAAAACACAATGGATGGTTCCATATCGTTCTCCCAATTCGTTGTTTTTCTATAAGAATAACGCTTTCTTTGAAAAAGGTCAAGGTTTCTTTCCACTCGCCTGATTTTTCTCAGGTAAAAGCAGAACAAAGCCTTGACCGAATGATAGAATCCGAGTATGCTACAGAAAAGGATTTCTTCTTTCAGGAGGCGCTATGAAACCGTCACCGTGCATCGCCATCATCGGCAGCGGCGGGAAAACCACCGCCATGCTGACTCTGGCAAAAGCCTGTCAAAGTCAGCGGGTGCTTGTTGCCACCACCACCCATATCTATCCCATGACCGAAAGCCGAGAGCTGCTGGTCAATCCAGATCCGGAGCAGCTGCAAGATGCATTGTCCCGGCCCGGAATTGTCTGCGCCGGAATGGCTGCAAAGGAAGGGAAGCTTTCCGGATTGCCGGAGGATTTGTTTTCCCTGGGCCGCTGCTGTGCCGACATCACGCTATGTGAAGCCGACGGCTCCCGGCAGCACCCGCTGAAACTCCACAGAGTGGGAGAACCGGTAATCCCTGCCGGGTGTGACCTGTGTCTGATTGTTCTGGGGCTGTCCGCCCTGGGGCAGCCGGTTTCCCAAGCGGTGCATCGCTGGCAGCTGTGTCCTGCGTGGACGGAAGAAACTCCGGTATCTGCCGAAGTGCTGCTTTTCTGCGCCCGGGAGGCCTTCCGTGCTTCCTGTCTGCCGCCGAAGAATTGCCTGGTACTGTTCAATCAGGCGGAAGGGCCTTCGCAGCTTGCCGCCCGGGAGGTTGCCCGGCAACTCCAGCAGGAAGGGCTATCCTGCCGGATTGGCAGTCTGAAAGAGGATGCTTCCTTCCTGGCTCCCTGGGTTCTGGGACACCTTCACAGCAGCTGAATCTGCTTCTTCTCTGCCAGGAACAGCAGGGCTTCCACCACGCCGCCGCCAATGCTGCGGGCCTTGTCCGACACCGTATCGCAGAAGGCCGCCTGTTCCAGCCGGGGGTCGATGTCCGCAATTTTCAGTCCTTTGGTGACCGGGTATCCTTCCCGGATCAGGCCCCGGAGAACACCAGTCAGGGTTGCGCAGACCGGGGTTTGCCCCACCCGGGCAATGATCTGGCCTTCTTTCACCACCGCCCCGATATCAATGGTTTTCCCCGCTTCATCCGCAACGAAGGTCATCGTTCCGCTGTCCGGGGCGTGGATGACCCGCTGGGAAGTAAATCCGCCGATGTTTCCCGGGATACCGGTATTGGCAATGGCGCTGCCTTCCAGGATTACCCGGCCAAGATGATGGCCCCGCATGGTTTCCACCACTGCGTCCACATCCTCCCCAGCGGTAAATCCGGGACCAAGGCCCACGGTGATGGGGGCCATTTCCCGATTGGTTCCCAGGTTTTTCTTGGCGATGATGGCATCCACCACAGCGGCGGCCTGCAAGGCAGAAATTGCGGCTCCGGTTTCTTCCACCAGCAGCGGAATCTTCCCCTGCTGCCATATGGTATCCGCTTCCTCAGGACGGGCAATCCGGACGCAGGTCAGGCCTTCCACTTCCATACTTCCCTGCCAGACCGCTTCGCAGAAAGCCGCTTTCCGGCGGATGGCGGAAGGATTGCCGCATTCCAGGGCGCAGACCCGGAAGCCGCAGCGCACCAGCCGGACGATCACGCCGGTGGCCAAATCTCCCGCACCCCGCACCACAATCCATGGTTTTTCCATAGGTTTTCCTCGTTTCTTTTTATTTTTCATTGTAGCATCAAAACTATAACGGCGCAACTACTATAAATGCCGCAGAATCCAGAGGATTCTGCGGCTCTGCTTTTTCAGGCTTCCAGGTAAGCCTTCAAGGCATCCAGCTGACTCTTCCCATCGTTGTAGCCCAGGTAATAGAAGGCTCCCAGTTTTTCCATATCCTTTTCCAATCGGGATACGGTAAAGTGAGAAGAGGGGCTGATGACAAACACTCTGCCGGAGCGTCGCAGCAGTTCCAGCTCTCCGCACAGTTGGTTATACCGCTGGGCCGTACCGCCCAGGACTTCGGCAAAGGCTGGATATCCCCGGTAAACTCGCTGGGCCAGGTGCTTCGACCGCTCCTTCACCTTGCTGCGGAATCCGCTGGGCCGGGTGCGCACCACCACGATTTTTTCAAACCCCTGATCCATGGCCCAGCGCAGGGGGATCTTCACCGAGCAGCCACCGTCCAGGCAGGGAATGCCGTCCACGTCCACCGGTTCGGACACATAGGGCATGGAGGCCGAAGCCTGCACCGCCTTGCGGATATCCACGCCGCTGCCCTTTTCAAAATATTCCGTCTGGCCGGTCAGGCAGTTGGTAGCCACCGCCACAAACCGACGTTCCGGTCGGTTAAAGGCATCCCAGTCAAAAGGCTCCCAGGTTTCCACCCCATCCATCAGGAAATCAAAGCCGATAATACCCCGGTTGGCCTGAATGGCCTTCAGTCCCACATACCGGGGGTCATGCCGGTAGGTCAGGTTGATGCGCCCGGAGCGGCCGATCTGACCGGCAGTATAGTTCATGCCATTCATGGCTCCGGCAGAAACACCGATGGTACAGGCAATGTTGATATCCGCTTCCATCAGCGCATCCAGCACGCCGGAGGTATAGACCCCCCGAAAGGCGCCGCCTTCCAGCACCAGGCAGCCCTGGGTCAGGTGGTCGGAGGCTTTCCCCCGGGGAAGATTGTCAATTCCGGAATACACTACATTTTTCATCAGAGTGTCACCTCGTTTTCACACAAGCACCTAAAACGTTCTTTTTCATACTACTCTTGAATTGTTAAAAAAGCAAGCGCTGTCCTGTTTACCCCGAGGAATTCCACACTTCTTCACTATTCCTTATTCACTTTCAAAAGTCGCTCACACAAATTTGGTGAAAAGTGAATAAGTAAAAATCCCGAACGCATTCGCATTCGGGATTTTGGTGCGAGTGGCGATACAGAACTTTTTGAAAAACCCAGTAATATCAACGGT
>USHP01000034.1 GCA_900554625.1 uncultured Eubacteriales bacterium
GTCTGTCAGTTCGGCACCGGGCACACGGCCCTGGGCGCATAAAATCTGGATGCGCCGCTTCGAAACACCCCATTTTTCAGCCAGTTCTTGTGCAAGCAGATAGCGCATAAAATCACCCGGAATGAAGTATAGCGCTTGGTGCGAACAAAATCAAGGATTCTCCCTCATCTTATTTGCCTGTGTTCCCTTATGCCGCTGTTGATTTTTCTTCTCAGGGCGCAAAGGCGCCTATTTCTCCCTTGACAAAAGGTGGGGGTATCATTATAATAATACGTGCTGATTCTTTGCCCTGCTTATAGAGTAGGGGAGGGGAGCGGCGGAAAAAGTTCATCCGGGTGTGGCGAAGCTTGGTATCGCGCTTGGTTCGGGTCCAAGAGGCCTCGGGTTCGAATCCCGACACTCCGACCACAATTGCAGCCGGTTTTACAGCGAAAATGTTGTAAAACCGGCTGCTTTCGTTTTGACCGTTACACGGACCGACCACTGGTGTGGATTTATGGAATAGATTCGATTCACTCCTATTAAACAGAAAACTTTTTCCTGCGTCCAATTTCCAGGCGGGCAAAAAGTCTCCTACACAAGGGAATTAGATATGCCAAAACTGCTGAAAGTCCTAAAAATAACTGTAAATAGCCATTTCAGCCGGAAGCGGAGAGGTTCTGCTTCCGGCTGACGTTTTTTGGAAAAAGGGGTTGACAATTCTGTCTACTGATAGTAGAATATAGTTGTCTACTGGAAGTAGAATAAAGGAGGTGCAGAAAATGCCTGAATACAAATTGGGGGAGATTGAATCCCTGTTCGCTGATATTATATGGAGCAATGAGCCCCTTAGTTCCCGTCAGCTGGCAGAACTTGCGGAAAAATCCCTGCAATGGAAGCGTACCACAACCTACACCATTTTGAAACGGCTGTGTGATCGGGGGCTGTTTCAAAATCAGGGCGGGACGGTAACATCCTGTGTAAGCCGCCAGGAATTTTATGCCCGGCAAAGTGAGAAGTTCGTTGACGATACCTTCGGCGGCTCTCTGCCGGCCTTCCTTGCGGCTTTCGGCAGCTGCAAGAAGCTGTCTCAGTCCGAAATTGACGAAGCCCAAAAGCTGATTGATGCCATGCGGGGGTGAGAATATGGAGACCGTATTTTCTCAGGTTTTGAACATGAGCCTTACTGGCAGTGCGGTGATTATGGTGGTAATCTTTGCCCGGCTGCTACTGAAGCGCTTTCCTAAGATTTTCTCTTACGCCCTGTGGGCGGTGGTGCTGTTTCGGCTGCTGTGCCCGGTGTCTGTGAGCGCTTCCTTGTCCCTGCTGGACTGGCTCCGTCCGGAGATAACCACCGTTTCGGAAAGAACCAGCGCTGTGTCCTATCTGCCGGTGCGCTATGTGTATACCAGTGAAAAGGATAACCTGCCGCAGCCAACGCCCCCGCAGGAGACAGACACCCATCCTTCCCAAGAGAAAACCAGCCCATCCGTATCCGTTATGACCGTAGCTGCGTATCTCTGGGCTGCAGGCGTATGCCTGATGGTTCTGCGCAGTGTCGTTCAGTACCTGGGCTTGCGCCGGAAACTGGTGGGCGCCATTGTATACCGCGGGGAAGTCTATCTGGCGGATTACATTGATACCCCCTTTGCCTTGGGTATTCTGCGTCCCCGGATCTATCTTCCGTTCCAGACTCCCGTGGAAGAACGGCGTTACATCATTGCCCATGAGCGCCACCATATCCGCCGGGGCGATCATGTGATAAAACTTCTGGCTTACGGCGCTCTTTGTATCCACTGGTTTAACCCGTTGGTCTGGACAGCTTTCCTTCTGGCGGGAAAAGACATGGAAATGAGCTGTGATGAGGGGGTCATCCGCATACTGGGAGAACACATCCGGGCGGATTATTCTGCTACGCTGCTGCGCCTGGCTACACATAAACATACCATCGCCGCATCGCCCCTGGCCTTTGGCGAGGGTGATACGAAAGGACGGATTCAAAATATGGCAACGTGGAAAAAGCCCAAGCTTTGGGTCAGCATCTTGTGTCTGGTGCTGTGTATCGCTGTGTTTGCCGCCTGTGCGGTGAATCCTGCGGAAGAAAGTACCCCACCCGACGCAGCAAGTGAGATTCCCAGCACACCGGAGACGACAGCCCCGACCCAGCCGTCGATAGAAGAAACACAGCCGACCTATCAATCCGAATTTACCAACAGCGACGGCAGAGTATCCTTCCATATCGATGCCCCCATGCCCCGGGAGATTGAAGAAGGTGTGATTCTGGAAGCCGTACCCCACTATCTGACAGAGGAAGATGTGAAGCGAGCCGCTTACGCCATCTTCGGAGAGGATGCCTATTTTACGGAAGCGCCCCCGCAGTTTGAAATCTACACCGCAACCCGGGAGCAGCTGGAAGCCGCCATTGAGCGGATGAAGCCGTACACTACCCCGGAAGCCTGGGAGTATCTTATGGGATCGAAGGAAGCTGCGGACCAGGCACTGGAAAAACAGATTCTGGAAGAGAATGCTGCCATGACATCTGAACTGATAGCGTCTTATCAGAAAAGCCTGGAAAACTTCCGCCTGGATTATCCGGAGGAACCCTGTAAATGGACTTGGAAGAAAGATGCGTATTATTGTTATGCACCGGAACACGTTAGTGAGAGGAAGCTTGCTGGGAATAATGATTCCATTCGAGCCTTTGTAGAGGCAGATGGAATCTCATATCAATTTGATGCGTCTACCAGAGATGAAGAAGACTTCAAAATCAACATTATTAGCGCCTGGCCCAGTTGGCCTGCGGGATGGCCAGAATTGGATGACAAGGCCCTGGTGCGAAATCTATGCGCAGAGGAGCCGACGCAGGAGCAGATTGCCCAAGCCTGTGCGGAAGCGGAACGGATCCTGCGGGATATGCAGCTGGGACAGTGGCAGGTTTATGATGTCCATGTGGAGCTGAACCCCTACATCAATACCGACATGACGTTGTATGAAATCTGCATCCAGGCAGTTCCGGTATTGGAGGGCGGCGCTGATGTTCGAAGAATACAGCATGGGAATATCAACCAGGCTTCTGAAGATCCGGCACCGGATAATTACTACCTGACCCGGGCAGAATTCCAGTTTGCCCCCAATGGGGAATTGCTCTACTTGAACGTCAAGTCGCCTATGGATACCACAGTGGTCAGCAGGACCAATGCGGTCTATTCGGTGGCGGATCTGCTGGACTTGGCGGAAAAAACCTTGAAAGATGCCGACATCAATTACTACGGAATGGATGTAGATGAAATGGAGTATGAGGACGCCAAATGCGACGTGACCATTTCGGATATACAAACCGGAATGGCCCGTGTCCGGGTGGAGGGAACGAAGGAGATGTATCGGTATGTTCCGGCATTGTCGCTGATTGGCACTTGTACCTATACTTGGGGTGGTTCCCCATGGGAGCCGGGATATGGTAATCCACAAAATTTCCTCACTATCAATGCTATTGACGGCAGCATCATCGACAATCCGGGAGCGCCAAGAACCTGATTGCAGCGTAAGAAACAGAAAACAAGCGGAATATAACTATCAAAAAAGGTCTTGAAACCTCGGCTTCAAGACCTTTTGATATGTTATCAGAAATTATTCCCCCTGCAGAAGTTCCAGCAGTTCCTGGGTTGTGTGGGCAATGGCTGCAGCGCCGGCTTCTAGCATTTCATCAATCTCTCCATAGCCCCAGCTGACGCCGATGGTGGGGATTCCGTGTGCCTTGGCGCCGATGACATCGTACTTGGTGTCACCAACCATTACCATGTTTTCAGCGCTTCCGTTTTGCTCCAGCAGGTAGGCAATCACAGCCTCTTTGGAACTGCGGGAGGTATCCATGGCGGCGCCGCAGATTCTGTCAAAGTACCGTGCCAGATCAAAGTGTTCCAGAATCTCCACCGCCATAGGCTCTGGCTTGGACGTGGCCACGAACAGCTTGTGCCCCTGGGCTTTCAAAGTTTCCAGCAATTCCGGGATGCCGGGGTAGGGGGCGTTCTCAAATTTGCCGATGGGGATATAGCGGCTGCGGTAAATTTTCGTGGCGTTCTCCAGCTGATCGGCAGGGACGCCAAAGCGGAGGAAGGTATCGTGCAGGGGCGGGCCGACAAAGACCCGCAATTCCTCCCGGGAAGGAATTGCAATGCCGTAATGCTCCAGGGCAGGGATCACGCTGTTGATAATTCCCTCGCCGGAATCGGTCAGGGTTCCGTCTAAATCAAACAAAATCGCTTTATGCATAATGGATATTCCTTTCGTGCGGGATTACGCCAGCAGGAAGTCGGACAGGAGCATCAGACAAAATCCTGCCAGCAGAGCATAGGTTGCGCCGCTCTCGGCGCCGTGGGCGTGGGTTTCCGGAATCATTTCGTCACTGATGACATACAGCATGGTGCCTCCGGCAAATGCCAGAGCAAAGGGGAGAATAGCGGTTGCCACACTGACCGTCAGATAACCCACCAGAGTGCCGATGACCTCCACCAAACCAGTGGCAAAGGCAATGACAAATGTCCGTTTGGGCTTGATTCCGGCAGCCAGCATGGGGGCAATGATGACCATGCCTTCCGGGACATTTTGCAGAGCAATACCGCCGGCGATCAAAAGCGCATCGGCGTTGTTCCCGGAGCCGAAGCTGACACCGGCTGCGATACCTTCCGGCAGATTATGGATGGCAATGGCGGAAACAAAGAGCAGAACCTTATCCAGGTTTGCACTGCCAGGGTGATGCTCTGCATCCCCGCCGGCTAGATGGTGCAGATGGGGCACCAAACGGTCAATGAGATTCAGGCAGACTGCGCCGGCAAAGATTCCGGCGATGGTAATGACAATACCCATTTCCCCGCCGTAATCCAGGGATGGGAGAATCAGACCCAACACAGCAGCAGCCAGCATGACACCGGCGGCAAAGGCCAGTACCACATCACTGAAGCGGTGGGAAATTTTTTTGAATGCAAAACCAATCAAAGCACCCAGTACCGTGGCACCGCCAACGCCTAGGGCTGTTAAAAAAACCAGTTTCATACGCACCTCCTAGTATTTGCGTCTCATTATAACATATGTGACGAAAAGATACAATGTTTTTGCGTAATTGCTCAAAATTTACAATTTTGGCAAGGGTGAATTTGGATGGAAATTGCCGACAATATAATACGAAAAAATCCCCCAAAAGCTGCTGAATCCCGGTTTCTCAGCGGCTTTGGGGGATAATTTAATGCTTTTCAAATCGTCGGGTATAACCGCATTTGCGGCAAAGTTCCTCGGCCGCTTTTCTTCCGCTGAATCCCTGATAGATTGCCTGGGCACGGGGAGTGGCTAAGATCTGTTCCAGGGAATCGGAAAATAGATTTCCCAGGGCCAGGTCTCCTTCGTGATCCAGGCAGCAGGGGACCACAGTGCCATCGCAGAGGATACCAATTTGATCCCGCAACCCGTAGCAGAACACCTGCTCTCCGCCTTCCGGTGCCGCAAGATCCGGCCAATCAAATTTTACGCCATATTCCAGGAAAATCCGGTTTCCGATCTCCGTCCCTCTTCGCTGCACATTCCAGGGTTTTGAAAAAACAGCCTCCATAGCACAGAGAATTTCTTCATTCCGTGCTTCGGCGCCGCCTTGATTCCACAGACGATATACTACCAGTTTTTGCCCTTGCGCTGCCTGTCCAAAGGCGAAGCATTGGCGCAGATATTCAGAAAACGGAATGTCCAAATCATTCGCCTCAAAGGCGTGCAGGGAAATGTTGACTTTATGCAGGGCAGTTGCTTGCAGAAGGGTTTCCTGCTGTTTTGCCAGCAAAGTGCCGTTGGTAGTCAGAATCACTTTGAAACCAAACTGCCCGGCCAGAGACAAAAGTTCTGCCAGTTGGGGGTGGCAAAGCGGTTCGCCCATAATGTGAAAATACAGAAAATCCGTCCACGGCCGCAGCTTCGGCAAAAGAGAGGCAAATTCCGCCTCCGTCATAATCTGACGCTTCCGCCGGGTACCAGGGCAGAAACTACATCGCAGGTTGCAGACATTGGAGATTTCTACATAGATTTTTTGAAAACGTCTCATAAGACTCCTCGACTTTTGTTTTCCACCAGTATAGCATAACCGTCACACGCTTTCAATGAAACGGACAGGTTTGCGGTTATTTTTTCTCAACAGGGGTTCTTTTGCCAAAAGCCGACAGGTGCTTTGTGGTAAACTGACTTCAGGAAAAGAATATCCAGATACGCAGCCGAATCTGGCGGAACAGGGGAGGATTCCGATGACGAAAAAAAGCATACGTTGGCTTCATCTATTATTGGCAGCAGAGTGCATCTTCTGTCTTTTCCTTCTCTATGCCCCGTTAAAGGCATATGGTCAGGATGGCATACCTGCCGTAGAAGAAACGCAAAATCAGATTATTCTCTGCAACTACCAGACTGGGCGCGAAGCAACTGGAAAAAACGACACCATTCTCCCCGGAATTTCCCGGCAGAAAGTTACGGCCGTCGGTGGGGCATTGGTTCTTTGCGCAGGCGGACTGATTCTCAGCAATCATAGGAAATGGATGTGATGCTGTTTGAAACGAAAGAGGCAGCTGATATGGATCCTGTTTCTGATCGAAGTTGTGGGACTCCTGTTTGGAGTAGGAAAGGGAACAGGAAAGAAATCCTTTTTCGAAAGCGGGAGTTGCCCAACAACAGTTCAGGAAGAAAACCTGAGCAACAAAAGACAGCCAAGTGAAGCAAGGCAGGAGTGGAACTTACAAAGAACATCACAGGGGCAGGTCAAGATGCAAACCACAACGCTGACCCAATCTCTTACGAACCTGCTGATCCTATCTATCACGATTCCGCTCAGTACAGCTGCACTACTACTTACGGCATTAAATATTCGTAGCGAAAGGACAAGATAAAGAAAAGAGGCTGGATGTACTCCAGCCTCTTTGTTGATTTCGGTTAATCCAGATCTACATAATCCATGGAGATCCAGCCCTTGTCAATGTTGCCCCAGGTGGTATCGCCAACCGTGACTTCGTACAAAATCGTGACGCGGTCACCGGAATTCAAGCTGCCGACAGCGCCGTAGCCAGTGCCGGGGCCGCTGCGGATATTCAGGTTATCACCAGTGATGGTGCCTTCCTTATCGTTACCAGTACCGGAGCCATCCACATAGACATAGTCCATAGAGATCCAGCCGTTCTTAATGCAGCCCCAGGTAGTGCCGTTGTAAGTAAACTGCTCCACCACATCTACCCGATCACCAGCATTCAGGCTGCCAACAGCGCCATAGCCGGTACCAGGGCCGCTACGGACATTCAAAGCATTGCCGGTAACAATACCGCCGGTAGCCTTGGAGCCCTTAGTGCCATCCTGATACACATAGTTCAGACTGATCCAGCCATCTTTGGTACGGCCCCAGTCGCCGCTCTTTTCCAGAATTTCCACGCGGTCACCGAAGGACAGACTGCCAACCTTGGTGCCTTCTGTGCTGGCGCTGCTGCGGACGTTCAGTTCAGATGCGGTAACAATACCCTTGAACTGAACGGTAGTGCTGCCATTTCCGGAGGTGTTGCTGCCGGTGCTGCCAGTGTTACCGGAATTGCCAGTATTTCCGCTATTGCCGGTGTTGGTGCCGGTAGAGCTGCCGCTGGTATTGACATACTCCATCTTGATCCAGCCCTTGTTGGTGCGGCCCCATCCATCCTTGGTTTCCAGAATGGTAACCACATCGCCCTTGTTATAAGAGCCCTGAATCGTACCACTGGTGCTGGCTTCGCTGCGGATATTCAATCCACTTGCGGTAACAACACCCTTGATGTTGGTCGTATTGTTGCTGGTAGTGGTATTGCCGCCGTTGCCGCTGGGCTCCGTGGTAGCGGGAGGAGTAGTCTCACCGCCGGCGGGGGTGCTGGTATCGCTGCCCTCATTACCATCGGTGGGAATGTCCATCTTTACATATTCCATGACGATCCAGCCGGCCTGCGGGGAGATGATGTACGCCCAGTTAATACCAACCAGTTCTTCCCGACGGCTGATTTCCACTCTGTCACCGGGGTTCAGGGTGCCAACCACATTGGCTTCGGTACTGGGTGAACTGCGGATGTTTATCTGGCTGATGACGGTCGCGGTATTCTCATTGATCTCGGCCGCCTCTGTTGTCGGGGGAGTCGTTGACTGTGTAGTAGAAGGAGGATTGTTGTCCAAATCCAGTTTTGGCGGCTCTGTGGTTTCCTCCTCAGGTGAACCCAGGCAGCCGGTGAATAGTGTAGACACCAGGCAAAGCACCAGGATCAGACTCAGCATGCGGCTGAGTGAATGATATTTGGAGAAATTCATGGTGTTACCTCACTTTCGTCTCATTTCTCACATGTATTATAGCGGCAAGGTGGGGCGGTTGTCAATAGTGTAAGAATTTCTTAATAAATTTCCAAGGAAGATAGTGGAAATTCTACGGTAAATGCTTGACAAATCATGGAAATAAATGATAAAATAGCCGGGAAATTGAATATCGCGATGAACGGAAAGAGTAGCGCAGTCAGCGCCATAGAGAGCCTGGGTCACCGGCTGAAAGCCTGGGCGGATGTTGTCTGCGGGAAAGTGCGTCCGGGAGCGAACATAAGCGATCCAAAGTGATAAATGAGAGTGGAACCGCGGACTTACCCCGCCTCTTGTACATAGATTGTGCAAGGGGTCTTTATTTTTTTAACGATTTGGAGGAAAAACTATGTATCTTTATAACTCATTGTCCCATAAAAAGGAACTGTTTATTCCCAATGATCCTAACCTGGTGAAAATGTACACATGTGGCCCTACGGTGTATCACTATGCCCACATCGGCAACCTGCGTACCTATATTATGGAAGATGTCCTGGAAAAATCACTGCGGTATCTGGGTTATCCTGTCAAGCGGGTCATGAATATTACGGACGTGGGCCATCTGGCATCTGACGCGGATACCGGTGAGGACAAAATGGTCAAGGGTGCCAAGCGGGAAAATAAAACCGTTATGGAGATTGCCAAATACTACACCAATGCCTTCTTTGCAGACTGCGATAAGCTGAACATCAAACGCCCCAATGTGGTAGAGCCTGCCACCAACTGCATCGATAACTATATCCATATGGTGCAGACCCTGCTGGAGAAGGGAAAGGCGTATATTGCCGGCGGAAATGTCTATTTTGATACCTCCACCCTGGAAAAATACTATGTCTTTAACGACCATGATGAGGAAGATCTGGCAGTCGGCGTCCGGGAAGGCGTGGAAGAGGACACCAATAAGAAGAACAAAAATGACTTTGTCCTCTGGTTTACCAAATCCAAATTTGAAGACCAGGCCCTGAAATGGGATTCTCCCTGGGGCGTGGGCTATCCCGGCTGGCACATTGAATGCTCCTGCATTTCTATGAAGCACCTGGGTGAAGACCTGGATATTCACGCCGGCGGCATTGACAATGCATTCCCACATCATACCAACGAGATTGCCCAGTCGGAAAGTTACCTAGGCCATAAGTGGTGCAACTACTGGTTCCATGTTCACCATCTGAATACCGATACCGGTAAAATGAGCAAATCCAAGGGAGAATTCCTGACGGTTTCCCTGCTGGAACAGAAAGGTTACGATCCCATGGTCTACCGTCTGTTCTGCCTGCAGAGTCACTACCGCCGGAATCTGGTCTTCTCCTGGGAGAACCTGGACAATGCTGTGGTGGCCTATGAGAAGCTGATCGCCCGGATTGCATCGCTGAAAGATGAGGGAGAAGTGGACAAAGAGGCCTTTGACCAGCTGAAGCAGCGGTTTGTGAATGCCCTCAACGGTGACCTGAATACTTCCGTAGCCGTCACTTCTTTGTATGACGTACTGAAGGCGAAGTGCAGCGATGCCACCAAACTGGCTCTGCTGGCAGATTTTGACCAGGTGCTGTCCCTGAATTTGTTGAGCGCCGCTGAGAAATACCGGGAAAAGCAGAGCCAGGAGGCCCAGGCCAACGCCGACCCGGAGATTGATGCATTGGTGGCAGCCCGTACAGAAGCCAAAAAGGCGAAGAACTTTGCGGAAGCCGACCGGATTCGGGACGAATTGAAAGCCCGGGGCATTGAAATCATCGATACTCCCCAGGGCAGCAAATGGAGAAGAGTATGAAGCTGCTGATTTTAGACGGCAACAGCGTGATTAACCGGGCGTACTTTGGCGTCAAGCCTTTGACCAACCGGGACGGCCTTTATACCCACGCCATTTATGGCTTCCTCAATATTCTGGAACGGATGGACAAGGAGGAGCAGCCCGAGGCCATTTGCGTGGCCTTCGATCTCCATGGCCCCACGTTCCGGCATGAAAAGTATGACGGCTATAAAGCAAACCGCCACGGCATGCCGGAAGAACTGGCTATGCAGATGCCCATCATGAAGGACGTACTGCGGGCGATGAATATTCCCATCTATGAATGTCAGGGCTGGGAAGCTGACGATGTAATCGGAACCGTGGGAAAGATCTGCTCCCAGCAAGGATGGGAGTGTGTCATTGTTACCGGCGACCGGGATTCGCTGCAGCTGATTGATGAGCATGTCCATGTAAAGCTGGTCATCTCTAAACCAGGCAATACCACCGCTTCGTTGTATACGGAGGAAAAATTCCGGGAAGAGTACGGTTTCGAGCCGAAAAAGCTGATTGATTTGAAGGCTCTGATGGGAGACTCTTCCGACAATATCCCCGGTGTTGCCGGCGTTGGCCCGAAAACCGCAAAAGACTTGCTTCTGAAATTCGGCAGCCTGGATGGGGTCTATTCCCACCTGGACGATCCTGGTATTCGCCCGAAGCTGCGGGAAAAACTGGAAGCAGGAAAAGAAAATGCCTACCTTTCTTTTGATCTGGCCACCATCCGTCCGGAAGCACCCATCACCTTCTCACCCTTGGATGCCATTGTCCAGCCGTATAACCGGGCGGAGCTGTATACCCTGTTCCAGAAGCTGGAATTTGTGCGCCTCATTGATAAATACGGCTTACGGGGGGCGGAACTGGAAACGCCGAAACCAGAGGTGGAGCAAAATGTGCTTCCCCGGGTTGACGGAATGCCCGAAAGCGTCAAATCCTGTGCGGTTTACCTTGCGCCGGATGGCAGTGTTGGCTTTGCCTGGGAAAGTGGCGTCTGGGCGCTCACCCCGATGGAAGTGCAGATGAATCCGATTTCCCTCAAAGGGAAAGACTTGATTCTTCACGACAGCAAGGATGCTTACCACCGGCTGGACAGCCTGGGAATTTCCTGGGATCGCTGTGTCTTTGATACGGCTTTGGCAGCTTACGATCTGAACC
>USHP01000035.1 GCA_900554625.1 uncultured Eubacteriales bacterium
GCTGATTGTGGACACCTACGGCGGCTATGCCCGTCACGGCGGCGGGGCGTTCTCCGGCAAGGACCCCTCCAAGGTGGACCGGAGCGGCGCGTACATGGCCCGGTATCTGGCGAAAAATGTGGTGGCGGCGGGTCTGGCGGATCGGTGCGAAATTCAGATCAGCTACGCCATTGGTGTCGCCCAGCCGATATCTCTGCTGGTGGATACCTTTGGCACAGGTGTGACTTCGGATGAAAGCATTCAGAAGTTGATTCGGGATACCGTTGACCTGCGTCCTTCCGCAATTATCGATAAGCTTAACCTGCGGACGCCGTTTTACCGGCACACCGCAAGCTACGGACACTTTGGCTCCAACACGGTGGATTTGCCCTGGGAGCAAACAGATTTATTAGCCCTACGGCAAGCATAACAAGGCTATGTCATAGAGACACGAATCAGCCGGATTGCTTCTTTACAGGAAGGTAGGCAATCCGGCTGATCAGACTATAAGAATTGGAGGGAGTACGGACATTGGAGACGATACTACAGATTGTATTTTGGTTTCTCGCAGTAGTTGCTGTGGCAGTCTTGGCATTCCTACCCTCATTTCGTGAGAGCGCAATTCTCTCTGAACCAACCTTCGACATTACGGATGCCGACTATACTTGCGTATAGAATCGCATCTTCGATATATTCCAATAATTGGGAGGCATATGCTATGTATTGGAACAAACGGATTCAAACCGCAAAAATTGGATACTTAATCATCTCAACATTGCTTTGCGCGCTGGGGATACTCCTGGTTGCTCTCCCGGATTTTTCAGCCGAATTGTTTTGCAGGATTTCGGGAATCATCATGCTTCTGTTTGGGCTCATCAAAATGATCGGCTATTTCTCAAAGGACTTGTATCGGCTGGCATTTCAGTTCGATCTGGCATCCGGTATTTTACTGATGGCCCTCGGCATCATCATGATGCTTCGTGCAAATGTGATGATCAGCATTATTTGTATGATTCTGGGGATCTATGTTCTGGCAGACGCCCTGCTGAAAGTACAAATTGCCATTGATGCAAAAGCCTTTGGAATTGCAAAATGGTGGCTGATTCTCGCAGCAGCAATTCTGACGGGGGTTTTTGGCTTTCTTCTGGTGCTGCGCCCCTCAGAAAGCGCCCGGATAATGATGGTATTGCTTGGGCTGACGCTCATCACTGAGGGAGTATTGAACTTTGTCACCATTCTTACTGCGGTAAAAATCATGCGCCACCAACGACCGGAAATCATCGACGCAGGATAATCATGGTTCATTGCTGATTAAGATGAAACGGACGGGATGAGCATGCGGGGTGACCCCGGACAGATAAAGGAGACAAATATGGACGAAAAGATTGCGGTCTTGACAGATACAAACAGTGGAATTACCCCAGAACAAGCAGCCCGGTATGGTATCTATCTGGTGGCAATGCCGGTGATCATTGACGATGAAACCTATTTTGAGAATGAATCCATTTTTCAGGAGGAGTTCTTTCAGCGCCTGCGCGAGGGCGCGCGGGTCAGCACCTCTCAACCGGCTCCGGGTATCCTGATAGACTGCTGGGATAGTCTTCTGGAGCATTATGACCAGATCATTTACCTCCCTATGTCCAGCGGCCTTTCCGGCGGCTGCCATACGGCTGCCATGCTGGCAGAGGAATACGATGGACGAATCCATGTGGTAGATAATCACAGAATATCGGTTACTCTGAGGCAGTCGGTTCTGGAAGCAAAGTGTCTGGCTTGCCGGGGAAAAAATCCCCAGGAAATCGTGACCCGTCTGGAGCAGGAGGGATTGGAGTCCAGCATTTATGTTGCGGTCAACACGCTGGAGTATCTGAAGAAAAGCGGCCGGGTTACGGCTGCGGGTGCCGCCGTTGGGACCATTCTGAACATCAAACCGGTGCTTCAAATCCAAGGCGGCAAGCTGGATGCCTACAAAAGAGCGCGTGGTATGCATCAGGCCATGCAGATGATGATTGATGGTCTGAAATATGATCAGGCTCATCGCTTTGCCGGAAAGAAAACAGTCATTCGCGCAGCTTATTCCGGAGATTTGGAAGCCGGTGCGATCTGGCAGGCAGAATTGCAGACGGCATTTCCGGGAATGTCTATCGGGCTGGATCCCCTGCCAATCAGCATATCCTGCCACACAGGTGATGGTGCTCTTGGCGTCGGTATGATGAAAGAAATCATTTAAGCTCGGCGTACATTTGCACGCTTCTGACTGCATTACTTTCCAAATACAGGAGTTTGATTCATCGTGAAAGGAAACAAAAAAACAAACGGGGCCCATGTTTGGGCCAAAACAGAGAGAGACGCTTTCGGAGAATGGACGCTTCGCACACAGACAGGCGCAATCGTGGCGATAGTGGGTGCTGTAGTAATCCTGCTTTCACACTATCCCTATGTTCTGAATGCCGTTGCTGCGGTTCTGGGTATTTTGGGAATATACGAACTGCTTCATGCGCTGAATCAATGCACGACTCCTAAAATGTTCATTCTCTCTTTGACCGCCTTATTGATCTGCTTTGGGACAATACCCTATTATCCAATTAGCCTGACAGTTGTCTGGTTGATTGCTCTGATTCTGTTTCTCAGCGCAATGCGGCATACTGGACAAGTCTGCTTTTCTAAGCCTCTGTGCGTTGCTTTCTGCTCCCTGATAATACCTTTTTTCTACCGCAGCATCGTGGAAATCAGGCAGATAGAACAAGGGTTCCTATACCTGATTTTTGTCGTGCTCGGGTGCGCTGTTAATGATGTCGCTGCGTTTATGATCGGAAAAACATTTGGAGTACACAAACTGGCACCACAGATTAGTCCAGGAAAAACGGTAGAGGGTGGACTCGGCGGATTGATTTTCTCCACAATGATCCTTGAAATTTTTGCAGCCATTCTCACACAGCATACGGGCGTGCAGGTGAAGTACGGATTGCTGACGCTATATTTGATTCTCTCCTCCATAATCGGACAATTCGGAGATCTGGCAATGTCCGTAATCAAACGGTCAGCAGGAATCAAGGATTTCGGAAATCTCCTGCCGGGGCACGGCGGTATACTGGATCGCTTTGACAGCCTTCTGTTTGCCGCTCCATTTGCTATGATATTCTTCTTGATTACCAAAGGCTTTTTATCATAAAAAGGAAAGGAACACTCCCTATGAAAAACGAAACAAGAAAAGCAATGCAATTGTCGGGAATTGCGATTGCTGCAACAGCCGCAGCATCTGCCACCGCTTATCTGACAACAAGGCTTCTGACCAGAGAGGCTTTGGATCGGGAAGAACCCAGAGTGTTTCAAAAAGCGGGCAATCTGATTTCCGGCACCCAATCCGGGAATGCATTTCAGGAGGAATTGCGTACTGCGGCTGAGAAGCTGGCGCAGAAAGAAAATGAAACGGTAACGATTACCGGACATGATGGGGTGACTCTGGTAGGGCACTGGATTCCCTGTGAGAATGCGAAGCGGGTTATCATTGCCATGCACGGCTGGCGCTCTGCATGGTACAAAGATTTTGGAATGATTTCCGATTGTTGGGAGCGGAATGGATGCAGCGTCCTGTATGCAGAGCAGAGGGGGCAGGGAAACAGCGGCGGTGATTTCATTGGCTTCGGCCCGATCGAACGCTATGACTGCCTGGACTGGGTTCACTGGGTCAATGAACAATGCGGTACGGAACTTCCTGTTTACCTCTGCGGCGTATCCATGGGCGCGACCACGGTCTTGATGGCGGCAGGGCTGGATCTGCCCGAAAATGTCCACGGAATTATGGCGGACTGTGGCTTTACTTCGCCCCACGCCATTTGGAAGCATGTTGCCAATCACAATCTGCACATTCCCTTCCGGCTTCGCGGCATTCTGGCGGATACGCTGTATGAACGGAAAACCCAATCGGATGCTGCATACGAGTCTACCGTTGACGCGCTGCGTCATTGCCGCGTTCCCGTCATGCTGATTCACGGGGCCGATGACCATTTCGTTCCGCTGGAAATGACTTATGAGAATTACACTGCCTGCGCATCCCCCAAGAAGCTGTTTATTGTACCTGGCGCGGATCATGGTATGAGCTACTTTGTGGACAGGGAAGGCTATGAAGCTGCCGGACTGGATTTCTGGCGGCAGTATGACTGATATTGCCCTATGAAGAAAGAGAAAGCTGCTGTGCAGCAAATGGATCAAGCGCCCGCTCAGCGCTATCTGGCGGATATTTCCAGAGGGCTGTCTCAGGAACAGGTACAGGAGCGGATAGATGGCGGTTGGACAAACAAAACGGTAACGGCAGAGTCGAAAACAGTGGGACAGATTGTAAAAGGTAACCTTCTAACCTACTTCAACTTGATTTTTGCCATACTCGCGATTCTGGTTGTTGCGGCAGGCTCTTTTCGCAGTCTGACCTTCCTGCCGGTAGTCATCGCCAACCTGTTTATCGGTATCCTTCAGGAAATCCGTGCGAAGAAAACTTTGGATCAGCTTACCATGCTGAACGCACCCAAAGCAGAAGTTGTTCGGAATGGTCATATCTCGGAAATCCCGACAGAGGAACTGGTGCTGGACGATATTGTGATTTTCCGGGGAGGCGACCAGATTTGTGCCGATGCGATTGTATTGAAAGGGAGTGTTTTGGTCAACGAGGCTCTGCTGACCGGTGAATCGGACGAGCTGCGAAAGGAACTGGGGGATTTTCTGATGTCTGGCAGCTTTGTTGTCTCCGGCGAGTGCTATGCCCGACTGGAGCGGGTAGGCGCGGATTCCTATATCTCCGAATTAACGCTGGAAGCCAAGGCACAGGATCAGAAGAAGCACTCCGAGATGCTCCGGGTGCTGGACAGAATGGTGGGCATTGTGGGTATTTTGATTGTCCCTATTGGTGTTTTCCTGTTTGTGCAGCAGTATGTGTTCTCCGGCGCATCCTTCCAGAGCAGCATTCTTTCCATGGTAGCTGCCGTGGTTGGAATGATCCCGGAGGGGTTGTATCTGCTGGCAAGCGTTGCGCTGGTGGTCAGCGTGATCCGTCTGGCATCCCAAAAGGTACTGGTTCACGATATGAAGTGCATCGAATCCCTTGCCAGAGTTGATGTGCTGTGCGTGGACAAAACCGGAACTATCACGGAAAATGAGATGCAGGTCAGCAGCGTCATTCCCATGGAGGGCTTTGATCCAACCCAGGGTGTTGGCCTGAAAGCGCAGATCAGTACGCTGATTGCTGCCATGCCCGAAGGAAATCTGACCATGCAGGCGCTGAAGCGTTACTTCAAAACACCGCTCAAAAAGGATGCTGAAGCGGTGTTTCCCTTCTCCTCCACATACAAGTATTGCGCTGCTGTTTTCCCAGATGGTGCCTATATCCTCGGCGCGCCGGAGTTTGTCCTGCGCGGTGATTATGAGAAGTACCGTCCCCTGATGGAAAGCTACAGTGCGGATGGCTTTCGGACGGTTCTGTTCGGCAAGTACGAAGGAACACCGGACGGACAGGCGTTGACGGAACCTGTGATTCCCATGGGGTTAATTCTGCTGACAAATCCCATCCGCCGGGATGCGCCGGAGACTTTCCGTTACTTTGCCCAGCAGGGCGTTGCCATCAAGGTCATTTCCGGGGATAGCCCCTTGACAGTATCGCAGATTGCTGCGGAGGCGGGCATCCCTGGTGCAGAGAACTATGTGGACGCTTCTACATTGGAAACGGAGGACGCTCTGCGGTCTGCGGCTGAGCAGTATACCGTATTTGGACGGGTCACGCCTGAGCAAAAGCGGCTGCTTGTCCGGGCATTGCGGAGCGCGGGACACACTGTGGGCATGACGGGAGACGGTGTCAATGATGTACTGGCCCTGAAGGAAGCGGACTGTTCCGTTGCCATGGCATCGGGCTGTGACGTGGCGGCACAGGTCTCCCAGTTGGTTTTGCTGGAATCAGATTTCACCGCTATGCCATCGGTGGTGGCGGAAGGACGGCGGGTGGTCAACAACATCCAGCGGTCTGCCAGTCTGTTTCTGGTGAAGAACATTTTTTCTTTCCTGATGGCGGTCTTCTCTGCTTGCTTTATGCTGAACTATCCTCTGGAACCTGCGCAAATTTCTCTCATTAGTATGTTCACCATCGGAATCCCCGGCTTTTTCCTTGCCCTGCAGCCAAATACAGAAGCCATTCACGGACGGTTCCTGTCCAATGTTCTGATCAAAGCTCTGCCTGCGGGATTGACAGATTTCCTTGTGGTAGGCGCGCTGGTAATTTTCGGCAGGGTCTTTGGTGTCGATGAGATGGACATTTCCACTGCCTGTACCATGCTCCTTGCCATTGTGGGATTTATGATTCTGTATCATATCAGCAAGCCGCTGAATCTGCTTCGCTGGATTGCCTGGATAGGCAGTGGTGTGGGACTGCTGGTTTGCAGCATCTATCTGGGTGATATTTTTGGTATCACGCATATGTCCATGGAGTGTGTCATGCTGTTCGTGGTATTTGCCATTGTCACAGAACCCGTTCTGCGCTACAGCACAATGTTCATAGAGCGAATGGGCGCAATGGTCGCAAGCCGGAGGCGCAAAAGAGCTGCGAGATAGTTTTTTGCTCAGCGGTCTGTGATTTTTCAGTACAAAAAATCCCCGGAACATCATCTTCTTATCGGATGATGTTCTGGGGATGTTTGCGTTTTGAAATGAATGTCCACAAACCATTTTTCCTTTGTGGGCATTCCTTTCAAAACGAGCTAGGATTCCAAAGGGACAGCAGTTCCTTTGGCTCTGGGTCATCCAATAGGGGCGAGAGCACCCTGTTGGCAGTGGTTTCCAAAGGCGGCAGCGCTGCCTTGGCGGGTGGAATCCAAAGGAGGGCAGAGCCCTTCTGGCAGGAAGAATCCAATGAAACCAGAGGTTTCGTGGCACACGACTTTGCCCGCAAAGTCTAGTGTGTTATACCTTTGGCGACCGTGGGTGGCGGAAAGGGGTTGTTCGGGGCGGGAACAAGCACTTTCCGTCAGCCACAGAACCAGCGGATTTTGGCGCGCCATGCGCTGAAATTCAGGATTTGCCCCGAGGCAAAATCCGCCTGTTCGGGTGTAGGTGGTGTTGCGAAATGGAAAGGCGAAGCGCAGGGTCGCCTCGCAATGGAGCGGCATCACCAGGGGAGCAAAAGGTATATCAAACCCGCCGCAGCGACGCTACTCTCTCGCGCTACTCCTCAAATGAAATCACCGTTTCTTTCGGCAGCTTCTCATTCTGACAATTCAAAAGATAGGAAATTGCGTATTTGGCAAAAGGCTGAGAAATCATTTTGTCCCAGTCTGCCAGTCGGATGATTTCTGCCGTTTTGTTTTCAAAGTCAAACTGAATCTCACCCCATTCGCCGTCGCTGTCTGCCTGATACAGGTAGGTCGCGGCGACGATTTTTTCTTTTCGCTTTTTCTGGCGCTTGCGTTTCAAAACGATTGTGTGAAAGAGACCATCCTCAATCAACAGCTGCGTCAATTTCTGTAAGGAAGGAATTGTTTGCCCATGAGTATAACCGTAGAAGAAATAAACCGGATGATTATGGAGGATGCCCCGATGGAGAAAATCAACAATGCCATCGGCCACATTGATATTTCCTCCTGCTTTGAACCGATTTTCGAGCCGCCCATTGATTTCCTGGAAGAATGCCGGAAACGTTGGGCAGCGGCCCAATCTTCTTTTCGTCAGACTATTGAGCGCAAGATCGGGAACACATGGTATGTGATTGAAACAGAATGTGACGGAAATGAGCCGCTTACTAACAA
Organism: uncultured Eubacteriales bacterium; assembly: GCA_900554625.1. GTDB lineage: Bacteria > Bacillota > Clostridia > Oscillospirales > Oscillospiraceae > Faecousia. The sequence continues at coordinate 7,761 of USHP01000035.1, forward strand.
GGTAAAACGGCTCCTTTTTTCTGACAAGGGGGTAATTTGTTAATGACTGCGACACAAAAGCATGATATAATTCCAATATGCACAACGGTACTGTCGGCTGACCAACAATCAAAGGAGGATCAGATGTTGGATCAGCAGAAAATCACCATTCTCTACTGCCGTCTGAGCAACGAGGATGCCCAGGACGGCGAGAGCAACAGTATCGCAAATCAGCGAGCGTTTTTAACCCGATATGCCCATGACCATGGGTATACAAACCTGAAAATTCTGGTGGATGACGGTTATACCGGAACGAACTTCAATCGTCCCGGTGTGCAGGAAGGCTTTGCGCTTGTCAAGCAGGGGCTTGTGGGCTGCTGGCTGGTCAAAGACCTCAGCCGCTTTGGGCGTGACTATCTGACCGTTGGACAATATACGGATATTATCTTTCCGAGCTACGATGTCCGCTTTAAAGCTCGAAATGGAAGTTATCGAAGAATGGCTGGAACAGCGGGAAGAAATGAGCGACGGTCTGGATGCCTTTATTGCCCTGACACAGAAATATGTGGATGTGGAGGAACTGACACAGACCATCGTGAACGAGTATATCAAGAAGATCGTCGTATATGCTCCGGATAAATCCAGCGGCAAGCGGACGCAGAAAGTGAAAATTTACTTCAACTTCGTTGACAATGTGGATATTCCCGTTATTTCCGAGCCTGTCACCGCAGAAACAACCTATTGCCCCAGAAAAACGGCGTGACCTTTGGGCCCACACCGTTCTCTGCGGTAAAATAGTTACTTGTCACTATTAAGCCTTGGTAATTCAGGGCTTTCCCGGTTTGTCGTAATTATACCGTAAGGGCCTGCGCAACCAGAGCCATCGAACGGAGCATATCGTTGGGACATACCTACAGCCATGGAGCGTTATGTCCATGTGGCCAGTAAGTCTCTGGTGGATGCCATACAGCTGTTTGAGCAGAGTCACGGAAATGCCGATATCCCTATGCCATTTGGGTCTAAAAACGGAGTAGAAACATATGAGCTTGCTGCCTGAGTAAGACAGCAAGCTCTTTTCTTATTCCGGGATGTGCTGATGGAGCCGGTAGACGTAGGGAATGCCGTCCTTCTTGATCGTCAGATACCCCTTATTCACCAAACCATTCAGCACAGCTCTGGTGCCGCTGTCAGACATTTGGAGAATGCCAGCGGCTTTTTTTGTTGTGATTTCCGCGTGTTTGCCCGCATGGTTCATCCGTTCCAGCAGCTTCTTCTCAGCCTCTGTGAGAGCATTGGCAGCCAGCGCTGCATCAATCAGGCAGTGCTCAAAGGCATCCATCATATAAGACACAAAGGGCGAAATATCCAGCCATTTGTCCTGCGTACCACCCAGGACTGTCTCAGAATCCGCCAAGCTGCTGTAATAGCCGCTGAGTTGGTTGTTGATGGTGCTGGACAGAGGCAGGCTTTTCATCTTCCGATACCCGGCATGGTACAGCTGGGAGGCATTCAGGATTCTGGCGGTTCTGCCATTGCCGTCACAGAAAGGATGCAGATACACAAAGTAGAAATGTGCAACAAAAGAGCGAATCAGGTAATCCGCAGAATCCGTTTCTGTATAAGCAAACCACTGCCCCATAGATTCCGGCAGCTGCGCAGGCTTTGCGGGCACATGGATGATACGATCTGCTGCGCCGATGACAACCATATCGTCCCGGTACAGGGTTCCCCGGCAGTTTTCATTCTCACAGACTCCGTCCACAACCTTCTCCCACAGCGTCCGAATATTCCGGGACGTGATGGGGTTCCCATAGGCGTAACGACTACCGGCGATGGTGTTCACCACCATGCGGTCATCCTTAGTCTTTGGGTTGTCAAAGCATTCCCGCACCCGCTGGACCGTGGTTCTGGCTCCCTCAATGGTGGCAGAGGACCAGGCGTCCAGCAATATGGTATCCCGCGTTCCCCGATGTTCCGGAAGCTGCTGATACAGGGCATCCAGTTCCGCTTCTTTTTTCCGCAGAGCCGCCACGCCGGTCAGAAACAGCTTTTCCCCATGAATCCCGGGTAAGGGCAGCTCCAGCCGGTCCGTCAGTCTGGTATTCAGTTCCTCCCGGGCATCCGCAATTCCCGCCCGCGCCCGGTATTCCAGTTTCTGAATGGTGTCCCACATAGGCTGTCCCCTCCCGTTTTGAGGATAGTGTACCACAAAAGATCACTGCTGTCTATTCTGACTTGGCTTTACACGCGCTTGCGTCCAAACAACCAGAAAGGCTTCTTTTTCAGCCCCAGATAATCCAGCCTGCTTTCAATGGCCCCATAGGTTCTGCCATGCTCTTTTGCTATATCAGCAATTTTCATTTTCGATGCAAATTCATCCCGCAGTTTATCATCCTCTATCTCCGTCCAGGGTTTTCCGGCATTTCGGTTTGGAATTTGCTCTGCCCTTTTCTTTTCGGACGTCGCCTCCAACAGCGTGAATAATGCGCGAATAACATCCGGCGAGTTGTACACGCTGTCCGCCGGGAGGATTTCGCCGGTGGTCGGATCCACGCCATCCGCCAACGTCCTCACAATTTCTCTTGCTCTGATAATGTCCATGCTGCCTCCCAAATTATGTTGTTGAAAACAGGGATGCTTCTTGGGGCCTGCTTGTTTCATGACTTTTGTTATGGCTGCCCCCATCAATCCATACCGCCGCTGCCTTTATTTTCGCGCGATTTTCCCCGTTTTTCGCCTCTCTAAGCGGCGAAAATTCTGAAGAGGTATAGAGATAGCGGGACTGGTGCGCTCCGGGAAACTGTAGGTTTTCGGAGATACCATGTGTTTGTCCGTGATAACCCGTAACTCAATCCGCCATAAATTCCAGAAAGAGGTCTGCCTGTTTCTGAAGAGACGCCTTGTCCTCTTCCGACAGATTCAGGACATTTGTCCCAAATGCGCTTCCATCCAAAGCCACACCTGTCTCCCATTCGTCCATCAGATCGGCCTGCATAAACTGTAGGAGTTCTTTCAATTTTGCGCGCACACTTGCAGTGGCGTTTTTTCCGCCAACGCCGCTGATTGTGACCTTTTTCCCCGCAATCGCGGTTTCGGTTCTTGGCGCCCCCTTCCTGACCGGGCGGGAAAGCCAATCCAACAAGTTCTTAAGTACGCCCGGATAGCTGTAATTGTATTCCGGAGTAAAAATCCAAATACCATCGGCCTTGCTTACCTCGTCACGCACCCGCAGGATTTCTTCCGGGGTTGGAAATTCCATATCCTGATTCATATAAGGAATATCCGCATAATGCAGGAAAGAAACCTCCGCTTTTTCATGCAGAAGATCGGCTGCCCGTCTGGCAAGCTGCTTATTAAAGGATTTTTCCCGCATAGACCCAACGATCATTAAAACCTTTTTCATCATCGTGTCCTCCTATGAACTTTTCTTATTTTTATTACGTGTAAGTTAAACAATCTGGACTTGACCGTCAAAATGTCAATACCGTCTCAAC
>USHP01000036.1 GCA_900554625.1 uncultured Eubacteriales bacterium
GCCACCTGGGTGGAGAAGTTGGTACGTCCGTCGAACATGGTCAGGGCCACGCCGAAAATCTCCAGACGGGGATTGAGCCGCTTTTTTACCATCCGCAGAGTGGACATGAGATCGCTCAGACCTTCCAGGGCGTAGTATTCACACTGCACCGGCACCAGGATGCCGTCGGCAGCGCACAGGCCGTTCAATGTCAGCAATTCCAGGGAAGGGGGGCAGTCCACGAAAATCACATCGTAGCGATCTTTTACCTTCTGCAATGCTTTTTCCAACTGCAATTCCCGGTGCTGGGTGGAAATCAGCTCCACCGCCGCACCTGCCAGGTCTGCCGAAGCGGGGAGTACATCTCCGTAATTTGTAGAGACGATGGCTTCTTCCGGCGCTACCTCATTGATGACCACATCATAGATGGAGTATTTGATTTTCCGCTTGTCCAGGCCCATGCCGGAGGTGGCATTGGCCTGGGGGTCAAAGTCACAGAGCAGAACCTTCTGTCCCAGTTCCTTCAGGGCAGCCGTCAGGTTCACGGCGGTGGTGGTTTTGCCCACGCCGCCTTTTTGATTGACTACGGCAATTATTTTACCCATTTCTCTCTCCTTATGTACGTTAATGTTTCACGTGAAACACTTGGATAGGGGAGGGGCAGCATATGTTTCACGTGAAACATTCACTGCATTTCCACCTCAGAGGTTTCCACGGTGGTGGTCATGGCTACGCTGCGGTAATTCTGTCCTCGTGGGAACTGATACCTCTGATATACCAACGCCACTGTGAAAATCATGGCAGCCACCAGTGTAAACAGCAAAATCGTCAGCACCGTCAGCAGCCGCACCTTACGCTTCAGTTTCCGAACTAGTTCTTCCGGGGAGCGCTGGCGTTTGCGGGATGCTTTCTTCGGATTGTTGGATGTTCCTCTTTTGGGAACAAACACCACCGCATTGGGATCAACCGGGTGCCTGCCCATATCCAGCAGACATTCCTGGCAGAAAACCTGGCCTTCTTCCATCTCCCGCCCACATTTCAGGCAGTGCATACCCACACCTCCCATTTTCTGATATGGTGTATTGTACAACACTTTTTCCCATTCGTAAAGACCAAAAAATGCCCCTCCGGGAAAAAGAAATTTGCTTTTTTTCTACATTTTCCAAAAAATGGTAATGACAGAAATCAAATAAAATCTTATAATTCCTATTGACAATCACATAACCATATGATATTATCATTTTACCCAAAGATGCAGCCTAAAAAAGAAAATCACTAAGTCATTTTTTACAAAGGAGGGATTGCTGTGCAGTGGACCATACCCGGTACCACCCTAAATGCCCAGCGGCAGGAGGCCGATCAGGTCGACAAACTCTTTCAGTCTATGTTTCTTGCCGGGGGACTGACCTTGAGCCAAGTGGCCAGCATTACCGGACTGGAGCCTTACACCATTCAGAACTGGGTCAAGCGGGGATTTCTCCCCCCACCTCAGGGAAAACGCTATTGCATGGAGCAGCTTTGCCGGATCATCAACATGAACATCCTGAAAGGCAACATGAACCTGGATCAGATTGTCCGGCTGATGGGCTACCTCAATGGCGACCTGGCGGACGAAAGCGACGATCTGGTGGACGACACCTTGCTGTTTTTCTGCTTTGTCCGGCTGGCAGCCCGGATTCCCGATTTGCGGGAGAACTGGGACCAGGCACTGGAAGCCGTCACCTCCACCTACCGGGAGCCGATTCCCGGCGCCCGGGAAAAACTGGAGAAAGTTTTGAAAATCATGCTCACCACCTGGATGGCCAATCAGCTCAAAGCCCAGGCAGAGCAGATGCTGGCGAGTTTATAGGAGAAACCATGAGAAGAACCATAACCTGTCCCAAATGCGGCAGCCATGATATTCTGAAAATTCCGGGATACGCCGGTGCCTACGGCTGCGGCAATAATATCCAGCTGACCTTTTCGGCAGTGAAGGTACACCGCTACCTTTGCTGTGGCTGCGGATTCAGCGAAGAATGGGTCGATAAAGAGGATATTCCCCGGCTGAAAAAACGATATCAAACTGACAAATTTTGAAAGGAGACAACAACCATGAATGAAGACGGAACCTACAGCTGGCCTGGAAACCAGCCTCCGAAAAAGAAGAAAATGCCCGATTTCAAAAAAGCAGGCCGGAACGTGGGCCTGATTATCCTGGTGCTGATTGTGCTGGGCATGGCAGCAACCTGCTTCTACACCGTAGATGACAAGCAGCAGGCCGTGGTCACCACCTTCGGCAAGGTAACCGATGTCACCGACGCCGGCGTGCACTTCAAACTGCCCCTGGGAATCCAGAGCGTGCAGAAGGTGGACGTAAACGTCTATCAGAAAATTGAGCTGGGTTATGACCAGAACGATGAAAATATGACCCTGAATCCCGGGGAAAGCGCCATGATTACCGGTGATTACAACATTGTCAACGTGGATTTCTTTGTGGAATACAAGATTTCCGACCCGGTGCAGTATCTGTATTCTTCCAACAATCCGGAGCTGATTCTGCGCAATCTGATTCAGAGCCAGGTGCGCAATGTGGTAGGCTCCTCCACGGTGGATGCGGTGCTTACTGACGGCAAAGAAAACATTCAGATGCAGGTGAAAGACCTGGTTACCCAGATTCTGGAAGAATACCAGATTGGTCTGACCCTGGTGGATGTGAAGATTCAGGATGCCGAACCGCCTACGCAGGAAGTAATTGAAGCCTTCAAAGCCGTGGAAACTGCCAAACAGCAGGCGGAAACCGTCATTAACGACGCCAAAGCTTATCAGAATGCCCAGCTGCCCGATGCCCAGGCCCGGGCGGACAAGCTGATTCAGAATGCCGAATATCTGCGGCAGAAGCGAATCAACGAAGCCAAGGAGCAGGTGGCCATGTTCCAGGCCATGTATGCAGAGTACGCCCAGAACCCGGCCATTACCCGGTCCCGGATGTACTATGAAACCATTTCCCAGGTGCTGCCCGGTGTGAAGCTGTACATCAACTCCGGCTCCGGAAGCAATTCCGATGTGCAGATGCTGCTGCCGCTGGAATCTCTGGTAAATAACAACGGAGGTAACGCCCAATGAAAAAAAGCGGTGTGATTATTATCGTGGTATTTTTACTGGCGATTCTTGCCATGAATGCCACATTTACCGTCCGGGAAGATGAGTATGCCTGCACCGTCCGCTTCTCCAAGATCATCGGCACCACCGATCAGGCGGGACTGCACTTCAAAATTCCCTTCCTGGACAATGTGAAATATTTCAGCAAAGCCACTCAGTTTTATGACATTCCTCCTTCCGAAGTGCTGACCTCCGACAAGCAGAACATGACCGTGGACTGCTACATTCTCTGGAGCATCTCCGACCCCAAGCTGTTCTACCAGACTTTGGGCAGCAAGACCGTTGCCGAGCAGCGGCTGGATGCTCTGACCTACAATGAGCTGAAAACCGTCATGGGCACCCTGGCTCAGTCGGACATCATCAACATGGAAGACGGAGCCAAGCGCAATGAAATCTATGAAAACATCGCCACCGATGTGGATGCTCTGGCAAAAACCTACGGCATCCGGGTGGAGGATGTGAAGATCAAGCAGTTTGACCTGCCGGAGAGCAACCTGAATGCCGTTTACAACCGGATGATCTCCGAGCGGAACCAGATGGCGGAAAAGTACACCGCCGACGGCAATTACGAAGCATCCATCATCCGCAACGATGTGGACAAGCAGGTAAACATCATCGTCTCCGACGCCGAAGCAGAAGCGGCCAAGCTGGAAGCAGAAGGCGAAGCCGAGTACATGCGTTTGCTTGCCGAAGCTTACGATACCCAGGACAAGAAGGACTTTTACGAATTCACCCTGGCTCTGGACGCTCTGAAATCCAGCCTGGATGGAGATGAAAAGACGGTCATTCTGGACGCCAATTCGGAACTTGCCCAGATTCTCATGGGGGCAGGTTAATCCTGCCCTAAGCGGAAGGAGGAATACCTATGAAAAAGCTATGGCGTGTTCCTGTTTTATGTTTGGTGGGCAGTTGGGTAGCATTTTACCTGACCGTGTATCTGGGACGGTTCTTCTTCGTGGTGAAAACCATGGGGGAAAACGGAAATATGATTGTTTCCGCTGACCCGGTACGAAGTTCCATTTTTCATTGGGTGTTGTTTCTTTTGATTCTGGTTGTGGGAGGAATCTTGTTCCTGCGGAGTATGACAAAAAAAGAAATTGCCCTTTCCGCTGCCATCATATCCGGAATCTATCTGATCTTTGTTCTTCTCCAGCTGTACCTTCCGTCCTTTCCTCTGGGAGTCAGCGTAATCCTGGCCCAATTTCAGAACTGGACCTGGACGGTATCCAATACCCTTTATCAGATAACCGGAAATCTGACCCTGTCCACGATTGCTGCATGCTTCAGCCCCTTCCTGTATTTATTCTTTGGAAAAAGCAAAGCATAAAAGGAGGGAATCCCATGAAAAAAACAATGCTTTTCTGGGGTGCCATTTGCTTGATCCTTGTACTTCTGGCTGGATGGTATCTTCTGACCCAGCCTATAAAAAAGGAACTGGATTTGGTGCAGCCCGGCTATCTGTTTTCCCAATCCGGGGAAAATCGAAGTTGTTCTCTCCGGATGCAAGGAACCTACTTTCGTTACCCCTTCCGCCCGGAATCAGACAACTTTTCTCCGGGCTATGATGGAGGATTCTGGCTGGACGATCAAAAACTTTTCCAAAGCCATGTTGGGTTTCCGGAGGCAGAAAGCGCCTATATGCGGATTGGTTCCGATTCCTGGGATGCCATCATAAAACGAGAAATGGAAGCCATGATCATCTCCACAACGCTGGAAGGTCATCCCATACTGGTGATTGCCCCTGCCAATACCCAGGAAGAAGCCATGCAGATATTAAAAGATCTTCCAGAGCAGTATGCGGAGATTGCAGATTCCTGGGTCTTGTCCTAACCATCTGAAATAGCAAAAATATATGGAAAACCCCCGGAAAGCATAGCTTTCCGGGGGTTATTCTTTCTTATTTTGGAAAATTACTCCCACAGACCGGCTGGGTATTTGCCCTCATCGGTCATCTTCCGCAGCTCGGCGACAACCACCGGCTTGTCTGCGGCGTAGGTGACGCCAAACCAGCGGTCGGGGGAGGTCAGCACCTTAACGGTGGCCTTCTTCTCCTGAATCAGCTGGGCAATGGGAATGGGCAGGAAATACTCGCACTTCAGAGGATTCTCAGGCAGGGCCTTATCCAGGTATGCAGAGAACCGGGCGTTGATCTCCTCCAGGAAGCTGGGCATAAAACCCCACATGTTCATGGAAACGGTAGTATCTGCCGGCACATCCACCCATTTTTCCCCATCTTCGGTGAAGTGGATACCGCCGGAGTACTTCTCAATCCGGGTCCGCTCGGTGACCACGGTCAGGAAGCCCTTGTCATCGGTCTGGCAGATGCCCCGGGCAACGCTTCCGTTGTCGGTAACGGTTTTACCCAGTTCATAGCCCACCATGCAGTAGCCATAGGGGTCGGTGTTCTGGGACAGGTAGTCATACATGACCTTGTAAGCGGAAGCACCGTAATAGTCATCGGCATTGATGACCGCAAAGGGTGCGCCGTCAATGGCCTCGGTAGCACAAAGCACGGCATGGCTGGTGCCCCAGGGTTTGGTCCGGCCTTCGGGAACGGTATAACCGGCAGGCAAAACGTCCAGTTCCTGGAATGCATACCGGATTTCCACCGGAGCCTTCTCCAGGCGCTTGCCAACGGTTTCCATGAAGTCCTTCTCGATGGCCTTTTTAATGATAATCACAACGGATTCAAAACCGGCCCGATGGGCATCAAAAATGGAGTAGTCCAGGATTGCCTCTCCCTTTACGCCGACAGGGTCAATCTGCTTCAGTCCGCCGTACCGGCTGCCCATGCCGGCTGCCATAACAACAAGAACAGGTTTCTTTGCCATATGAATTTCTCCTTATGGTTTATTTTATCGGATAAATACAGTATACCCCGAATTGTGTTGCTTGGCAAGAGAGGCTTTGGCAATATCCTCTATTTCTGGTGCTTTTCCCCTAAAAATGATAAAGCCTTTATACACTTTGTCCCAGCAGCAGAGATGCGTCCAGACAAATATCCGTCTTTTTCACCTTCTGCCAGGAAAATTCTCCGATCAATTCCTCTGCGCTGACCTTACAGGGCCGGTCAATCACCCCGGCGGCATGGGCAAGGGTGCCCAGAATCTGCTCCGGCTGGAAGTGCAGTTTCAGCTGTCCTAAGTCCAGATCTTTATCTCGTTTGCTCAGCCGCCGCCCGTCGGGGGCCAGCAGCATAGGCACATGGGCATAAACGGGATGGGAAAATCCGAACAGCTCCTGCAAATACATCTGCCGGGGGGCGGAGCTAAGCAAATCCATTCCCCGTACCACTTCCGTGACTCCCGCTTCTCCATCGTCCACCGTCACCGCCAGCTGGTACACATATACCCCATCCGCCCGGCGCACCACCATATCGCCGCAGTCGGTGGCAAGGTTCAGAGAATATTCTCCCTGAACCAGATCGGTAAACTGCCAGATCTTATCCGGCACCATTACCCGCCAGGCAGGACTTCTGGAAAATGCCGCTCGCTGCGCATCCGTCAGATTCCGGCAGGTGCCGGGGTAGACATACGTACCATCGGACAGGTGAGGGGCATTGACGCTATGCAGCTGACTGCGGGTACAGTAGCACGGATACAGCAGCCCCAAATCCCGCAGTTTTTCAAAATATCCGTCATACCCCCGGCTTCTTTTGCTTTGGGCCGGGGTCTCCCGGTCATAAGTAAGGCCCAGCCAGGCAAGATCTTCCCGCAGAATCCGGGCATTTTCTTCGCTGGTGCGCAGGGTGTCCAGATCTTCCATCCGCAGCACCATTTCTCCATTCTGAGCGCGCACCGACAGCCAGGCCATCAGCGCTGCAAACACATTGCCCAAATGCATCCGCCCGGAGGGGGTGGGGGCAAACCGTCCCGTTACCCCAGCCATTGAATCCACCACAGAACCACCGCCAGAATGCCGATGATTTCCAGAATTGCCAGAAAAACCAGACCACCGATGCCTTTATCCTTATAATCTTCGTCAAAGACCGCCGCGTCCTCGTCCAGTTCTTCGTATTCTTCCTCTTCGTATACCGGAGCTTTCTTTACTTTCTTTGCTTTCTTTTTCTTCTTGGAAGCTTGGGAAACTTTCTTCTGAGGAGCTTTCATTCGGGTGCCGTAGCCGTTGGCGTGATTGCGTACCTCCGGCTCTCCCGACAGAAGTTCGTCTAAGTTATCTACCCATCCCTGGTCGGAGCCATAGAGGGCATTGTTCAGATCGTCCTCGTCAAAGAATTCATCATACTCTCCGTATTCATCCTCTTCACTCTGCTCGAATTCTTCTTCCTCTTCTTCCGCCAGAAGCTCTTCTTCCAGCCGGCGCAGTTCCCGGCTCGGATCATCAAACATAGACTTTCCCTCCTTTGCTGGCTATTTTACCCGATTGGGTGGGGAAAGTAAAGAGAATTCCGCCCTGGAAGCAGAATTTCTCTTACCGTAGGATTCTTTTTTACACTTGCGGCAAAATACCGAATCTTTCCCATTGCTATTCTTGGAATATTACCAAAAACCACTTGTCTTTTATAGTAAAATGTGATAAAATTTAAGGTGATATATTATGTACAAACAGAAGCCGCCTGTTTTCATTTTTTGGCTTGTGAGAGAGATGGAAAGGAGCCATAGTATGTATTCATCCGCCTACGTCTGGGCCAAGGTGCTGAGCCATATGGAAGAACGCCTGGGCGCCGTTACCGTGTCGGCCTGGTTCGACGATGCCGAGGTGGTGGAGCTGAACGAGAACAATCTGATTCTCTATTCCCCCTCGGACTTCCGCCGGGAGATTATCCGCCGCCGCTGCACCGACTACATCCATGACGCCCTGAAAGAGATTTTCAATTCCGACGCCAAGCTGCTGGTGTTCGGCGACGAAGAGCTGGCTGCCCGGAAAAATAAGGGGACTCCTCCCACGTCTATGGATTTTAACCCTCAGTTCACCTTTGACAATTTTGTGGTAGGCCCCTCCAACCGGTTTGCCCATTCCGCTGCCATTGCCGTCAGCAAGACCCCGGGCCAGGTGTACAACCCCCTGTTCCTCTATGGCCCTCCCGGCGTGGGCAAGACCCATCTGCTGTACGCCATTGCCAACGGCATCCGCAAGGAAAATCCCAACGCCAACATTGTCTACATCAAAGGCGACCAGTTTACAAATGAGCTGATCGACGCCATTAAAAACGGTAAAAATATCGAATTCCGGTCCAAATACCGGGAAGCGGATCTGTTCCTGGTGGATGATATTCAGTTTATCGCCGGTAAGGAATCCACCCAGGAGGAATTTTTCCATACCTTCAATAAGCTCTACGAAGAGCACAAGCAGATTGTGCTGACATCTGACCGCAAGCCTGATGACATGCTCACCTTGGAAGAGCGTCTTCGCAGCCGTTTCCTCTGGGGTCTGATTGCGGACATCAACCCCCCGGATTACGAGACCCGGATGGCCATTATCAAAAACAAGGCCAAGCAGCTGGGATTGAACCTCAGCGACGAAGTGTGCAACTACATTGCGGTGAACATCACTTCCAACGTCCGGCAGATTGAAGGAACGGTGAAAAAGATTCTGGCCTACCGGGATCTGAACAACATGCCTCTGGATCTTCCCAACATTTCCCGGGCCATTGACGACATGTTCAAGTCCGAAGGCAACGCCGTACCCACTCCAGCTCTGATTATCACCCAGGTCAGCAAGTTCTATAATGTAGATGAGCAGGTGCTTCGCGGCACCCAGAAGAACAAGGGCACTGCCGAAGCCCGGCAGGTTGCCATGTATCTGATCCGCAAGCTCACCAATCTGTCCCTGCCGGATATCGGCAAGGAATTTGGCCGGGATCACTCCACGGTACTCTATGCCATCCGGAAAGTGGAAGTGGCTCTGAAAAACGGCGACGCCAACATGCAGAACAACGTCCGGGACGTCACCTCCAACATTAACTCCAGCCTTTAACTTCTTTTTCTCTTCTTTTTCTTGAAAGAAAAAGAAGCAAAAAGAACTTTAGTGGCGCACGGGGTATGGTGGTTAGTTGGGCTTTGTGCCCGGTAACCATGGATAGTGCTATGGGTTCGCTTCGCTTTGCTCGCTCTTTTTTCTCTCTTTTTTTCTCTCAATTTTTTCCACAGGGGCTGTGGAATGTGGAAAACGAAACTGTGGAAAAGTTTCGACGAAATTTCGCTTCCACAGGGGCTGTGGAAAAGTTTCGGAAAATACACATTGCCCTGTGGAGAAAAAATCCCTGGGGCCGTAAGGGAAATCCCGGTTTTCCACATAAGTTTCTACTACCCCTATTACCACTACCTTAACTTACGATAGATATATAGATCTGTATATTCTCTAACAAGAAAGGAACTTGACTATGCGTTTTACCTGTGAAAAAAGCATGCTGGTAACGGGTCTGAATATTGCCGGCCGTACCGTAGCACAGAAAAGCAGTCTTTCCGTCATCGAAGGCATCCTCTGCAAGGCAGGACACTACCTGACTTTGACAGGATATAATATGGAGACCGCCATTAGCTACGAAATTGAAGCGGACATTTCCGATCCCGGCGAGTGCATTCTCCCTGCCAAGCTGTTCGGTGACATTATCCGCCGTCTGCCCGAAGGGCCGGTGACGGTGGTGGTAGACGATAGCTTCAAGGTTTCCATCCGTTCCGGTTACGCTTCCTTTACCATTTCTGCCGAAACAGCGGAGGATTATCCGGAGCTGCCCGACGTCAATTCCGGACGGGCCATTTCCATCCCCCAGAATCAGCTGAAGGAGCTGATCTCCGGCACCATCTTTGCCGTTTCGGAAAATCAGGGCCGTCCCATTCACACCGGCGTGAAGTTTGAGGTCACCAACGAAACCATCACTGCGGTAGCGGTGGACGGTTTCCGTCTGGCCCGCCGGACTTATCATCCGGAAGAAGGCACCGGACGGGAGATGAATTTCGTTGTCCCCGCACCGGGACTGAAGGAAGTGGAGAAAATCCTGACCGATACGGAAGACAATGCTGCCTTTACCTTAGGCCCCAAGCACATTCTGTTCCAGATCGGCCGGGCAACCCTGGTCTGCCGGCTGCTGGAAGGTGAATTTTTGGATTGGCGGCGGGTGGTACCTACCGACTGTCCCATCAAGCTCATTGCCAATGTTTCGGAACTGGCCTCTTCCGTGGAACGTGTCGGCCTGATTGTTTCGGAAAAATACAAAAGCCCCGTGCGCTGCATCTTCTCTAATCAGGAATTGCAGATGCGCACCAACACCACCATCGGCGCTGCCGAGGACCGGTGCAGTTTCGCCGGTGACGGAAAAGAGCTGGAAATCGGCTTCAATGTCCGCTACCTGGCCGATGCCCTCCGGGTGGTGCCTGCCCAGGAAGTGACCCTGGAGCTGACCAACGGCTTAAGCCCCATTGTGCTGACCCCCGTGGATGACAAATACGACTTTGCCTATATGGTACTGCCGGTTCGGATCAAGAATGGTTAAGAGGTAGTCTATGAAAGTAATTGTAAAGAAAAAAGATGGCGCCGTACCCGTTGCCATCGGCACGGAATACATCAAGCTTCAGGACGCCATGAAGCTGGCAAACCTGGTTGCCACCGGCGGCGAAGCCAAGGCCCTGATTCAGGAGGGCCAGGTGGAGGCAAATGGAGAGGTCTGCACCATGCGGGGCAAAAAGCTCTATCCTGAGGATACCTTCACCTTCCAGGGTCAGACCTACCGGATCGTGCATCAGGTATGAATCTGGAATCTGTTGCATTGCGAAGCTTTCGCAATTATCAGGAAGCCCAGCTTACCTTTGATCCCGGGGTCAACCTGATCGTGGGAGACAACGCCCAGGGAAAGACCAATCTTCTGGAGGCCATTGCCTACCTTGGCAGCGGAAAAAGCTTCCGGGCCCAGAAAACCGCGGAGCTGATCCGCTTCGGAGCGGATTTTGGGGAAGTGGAAGGGACGGTCTTTGCCCAGCAGCGAAAACAAACCC
>USHP01000037.1 GCA_900554625.1 uncultured Eubacteriales bacterium
CTGCTACATCGCCGTTGGCGGTGCAGTTGGCAGTGGTCAGAGCGTAGACGAAGCCGCCCATGCCAGCCAGGGCGCCGGAAATGGTGGTACCGGCATAGCGCATCTTGTAAACATTGATGCCCAGGCTGTCCGCCGCCTGAGGATTTTCACCGCAGGAGCGCAGCCGCAGACCAAAACGGGTCTTGTAAAGCACAATGGACAAGATGATGAAAATCAGGATGCAGACATAGGTTGCCAGGTAGACCTTATTCAGGAAGGTCTCTCCCAGGAAGCCGATATCCGCGGATTTTTTCAGGCCGAAGGTGGACTTCTTGATCATGAACCAGGAAGCGGCATCACCGGTGGACATCATCAGGGTATTCTGGTTCACCAGAATCCGGATCAGGAACAGCACCAGTGCCGGAGCCATCAGGTTCAGAGCGGTGCCGCCGATGGTCTGGTCTGCACGCAGGTTGATGGAGGCAAAGCTCAGCAGCAGGGAGAACACTGCACCCATCAGGGCTGCCGCCGCCATGGCCATCAGTTCCAGTCCCTGCAAAGTCAGCCAATCACCAGACCGGGCAGCGTTGGTAAAGACGGGAAACTGCTGCATGCTGTGGACAAACAGCACGCCGATAAACGCGCCGAAGATCATAATACCTTCCAGCGCCAGGTTGATGATACCGCTGCGTTCGGCAAACACGCCGGCCAGCGCCACAATCATCAACGGTACTGCATAAAGCAACGTTTGCTGAATAAGAAATGTCATGCTTACTGGCCTCCTTTCTGCGGCTTGTCCGACCGGTCATCCTTGGGCTCGGCATTGGCATTTACGGCACCGGCTTTCTGCTTGCCGGTGAGCATCATCCGGATCAGCAGAGAGAAGGCGCTGAGGTAAACAATTACCGCAATAATCACGTCGGTGATATATTCATTATACGCGGTGTAGCCCGTCAGCTGCTGGCCTACGATGTCCAGCATAGCCATGAAGGTTGCGGTGAAGATGACGCCAATGGGGTTGCTTACTGCCAGCAATGCCACAGGAATGCCGTTGAAGCCGGTGGCCGGCAGAGACTGATAGGTAGACCAGTAGAACTCCGTATTACCGGACAGCCAGTACAGTGCAGCGCCGCCGCCTGCCAGGCCGCCGGCAATGGCCATGGACAGCACAATGTTGCGCTTGTCATTGATGCCGGCATACCGGGCCGCATGGCGGTTGGAACCGCAGGCCTTCAGCTGGTAGCCCAGGGTGGTTTTGTTGATGAGGATATACATGGCAATGGCAATGGCGATGGCGATGAGAATACCGCCGTTGACCTGGGAACCGGGGAAGATCTTGTCCAGTCCCAGCTTGGGAGTTGCCACGCCGTTGAAGGTGGTTTTGTAGATATAACCAGCCTTGGTGTTCTCCACCACGTTCTTGAAGTTGCTGATGTCGAAGGCCCAGGTGACCAGGTTGGCTGCCAGCCAGTTGGTCATGATGCAGGCCAGAACCTCGTTGATATTCAGGAATGCTTTCAGCACGCCGGGGATGCAGCCCCACAGGGCACCTGCCAGGCAGCCGCCTAAGAATGCCAGCACCCAAATCAATGCCACAGGAACCGTCTCAGAGGGGATACCCAGAGCAATCATCAGCGATGCCATGGTACCCATCAGGTACTGTCCGGGAGCACCGATGTTGAACAGGCCCGTCTTATACGCCACAGCCACAGAAAGGCCCGTCATAATCAGCGGGGTTGCCCGGAAAAGCATATTGCCCAGGGACTGAGCGTTATAGCCCCAGGTCAAGTTACCGGCAGCATCCCGGCCCGTGGACAGGATACCGGCGAAAATCAGCCGCACACCGTCCCAGATTCCCTTGCCGGTGATGGTATCCTTGGTCAGGCCCACCACGACAACCACAATGGTACCCACGAACAGGCCAACTAGAATGGAAATCAGGGATGCCAGCACTTTCTTGGTAGCGTCTTTTTCGTAAATGGTCAGCAAGGTTTCTTTCATGCCTGTGCTCCTCCCTTCCCGCTGCGCTTGGCACCGGACATATACAAGCCCAGTTCCTGGACAGTGGTAGTCTTGGGGTCCAGCTCTCCCACAATTTCTCCTTCATACATCACCAGAATCCGGTCCGCCACATTCATTACTTCGTCCAGTTCCAGCGATACCAGCAGCACGGCCTTACCAGCGTCCCGCTGGGCAACCAGCTGTGCATGGATATACTCAATGGCGCCAACGTCCAGACCGCGGGTGGGCTGGACTGCAATCAGCAGGGGACATCCACGGTCGATTTCCCGACCGATGATGGCTTTCTGCTGGTTGCCGCCGGACATACTCCGGGTGATGGTCACCGGGCCCTGACCGCTGCGGACGTCATACTGTCCGATGATCTTCTCGGCGTAGGCGCGCACTGCGTCGCGCTTGATAAAGCCGAATTTCTGGAACCGAGGTTCCTGGAAGGACTGCAGCACCAGGTTGTTTTCCAGGGTGTCATCCAGCACCAGTCCGTGCTTGTGCCGGTCCTCGGGAATGTGGCTCAGGCCGGCCTGGCTGCGCTTGTGGATGCTGGCTTTGGAAATGTCATGTCCGCAGAGGGTAATATGTCCTGCCGAAGGCTTTTCCAGGCCCGTCAGGCCATACACCAATTCCGTCTGACCGTTGCCGTCGATACCCGCGATACAGACAATCTCTCCGGCACGCACCTGGAAAGAAACATCGTGCACCGCATTTTTCTTGCTGGTTTTGGAGTGCACTGTCAGGCCCTTCACGTCCAGAATCACGTCGGTAGGTTTTGCCTCATCCTTCTGCACCTGCAGCTGAACGGGACGGCCCACCATCATATTGGACAGTTCCTGCTTGTTGGTGTCCTTGATGTCCACAGTGCCGATATACTTGCCCTTCCGCAAAACGGTGCATCGATCCGCCACCGCCATAATCTCGTTGAGCTTGTGGGTGATGAAGAGGATAGACTTGCCCTCCTTGGCAAAGCCGCGCATAATCTCCATCAGCTCATCAATCTCCTGAGGCGTCAGAACAGCGGTAGGCTCGTCAAAAATCAGGATCTCGTTGTCCCGGTAGAGCATTTTCAGGATTTCCGTGCGCTGCTGCATACCTACAGTGATATCCTCCACCTTGGCATCCAGATCCACATACAGCTTATACTTTTCCGACAGTTCCTGCACCTTTTTCCGGGCAACACCGCGCTGGAGGAAACCCATTTTGGTATCCTCCGCTCCCAGGATAATGTTGTCCAGCACGGTAAACACGTCCACCAGCTTGAAGTGCTGGTGCACCATGCCGATATGCAGAGCCGTTGCATCGTTGGGGCTGTTGATCTTCACAACCTGCCCATTTTTTCTGATTTCTCCCGCTTCCGGCTGGTAAAGGCCGAACAGAACGGACATCAGTGTAGACTTACCGGCACCGTTTTCTCCCAACAGAGCATGGATTTCTCCAGGTCTCAGCTGTAGGGTAATGTTGTCATTTGCCACAATGCCGGGGAATTCTTTTCTGATATTGAGCATTTCAATAATGTATTCCGACTGCACTATGATTGTCCCCCTTCCCATATTTCGCACAGTTTTATTATATAATGCCCAGAAACGAATTGCAAGAAAAGAATCTTTCTTCTGCAAATTTCCTGAAATTCTCCGGCAATAGAGCAAAAGCCGCCCCTGGATCACCTTCCGGGGGCGGCAAAAATATTCCGTTTTTTTCAGCCCAGATAACAGGCAAGACCGTACAGCACCAGCAAATGCGCCGGGTAGAAAATGTAGAAGAAGTACTTATCTCCTCTGCCCCGCTGTCCGTTATACAGTCCCATGGCAATGGCGGCAAAGCCCATCATCCACTGAACATCCGAAGGGTTGCGCCACAGCAGCAGCGCCGACAGTGCCAGCAGGCCGCCGATCTGAACTGCCCTGCGGGTTCGGAACCAATAAAACCAGATGCCCAGCGCCGCCATCACCACGCCGCCTTCAATGGTCAGCAAATTGGGAAACAGCAGCGCCAATCCTGCCAGCAAACGGATGGTTTGCAGCGATACACTTTCATCTGCCGAGTATAGGGCCAGCGCCAGCATGGGAAGGGCGCAGACAATGGGAATCAGCCCCCAAAGGATTGCCTTCCCAATGGGTTTCATCCGCTTTGTTTGGATGCCTTCCTTCAAAAAATCCCACGCCTGCATGTAAATTGCTGTCACGAAAAAGGTGCTGAACGCATTGTTCATCAGCACCACATTGGGATTGGGCAGCACCCATTGCACCGTCACCGTCAACAGCGTCGTGCACCAGCTGGCCACCAGCAGACGCAGCAAATACCGCCTGCGGTCAGAGGTATAGAAAAAGCTGTCCGCCGCCAGGAACAGAAACATAGGAAATACCGGCCGCCCCAGCATGGTCAGCCACATGGGCGCGCCGTTTGCAGCAAACATCTGATGGATATGATCCAGCAGCATCAATCCTGCCGCAATGTACTTGATGGTAGTTGCGTTGAGTATTTGATATTTGGTGGAAAGGGAATTCAAATTATTGCTCCTCCTGGTTTTGGTAATTCTTTGGGTTGGCTGCACTGTGCAGAATTTCCTCTGCGGAGATTCCGTAGAGCTTGGCCAGGGCAATCAAATTGGACGTGCTGGGGTCGGCAGTGCCGTTTTCCCATTTGGAAACCGCCTGACGGCTGACGCCCAAGGTCTCCGCCACAAATTCCTGGGTCATTTTGCAGCGGACTCGCTTTTCCCGCAGAATTTCCGACAGGGATTTCCGGACTGCCGCCGCCTCTTTGCGGACTTCCTGAGAGCCGATATATTTTCTGAGCGCGCGAATTACCAGATATACCAGGTATATTCCCACCCCCAGAATTATGCCGTAAATAATCAGTGCCACAATGGCTGTCAGCGTATATAGATACATGGCTGCACCTCCTTTCTGTGGGTATCAGTATAGCCAAAACCTTTGGTTGCTTCCACCAACAATCCCGCAACTACCGGTAGAATATTGTTATTTTCCAAAAAACACAGGGAATTTTCTAAAAATCCGGAATGAATCCGGCATCTGCCGCCTCGGCCTCCTGGGTAAAGCCCTCCAGGTTGTTCAGGTACATCCAGCTGAGCACCGCTTCATATTCCTCCTGGCTGACCCGCCGGTCAAAGGGGGCGCTCAGATTGCCCATGGGGGTATACTGGCGCATTAGGCTCACCAGCACCTGGCCCGGAGCAAAATTTTCCCCAATCCAGTCCAGCACGCCCAGAGAATTGTCCACGCAGCCGGGCAGAATCAGGTGGCGAATAATCACGCCTTGTGTAATCTTCTCCCCCTGCCAGCGCACCGGGCCAGTCTGGCGCACCATTTCCCGGATGGCATCCTGAGCCACGGAAACGTAGTCCTTCGCTCCGGACAAACGTGCTGCCAGGGAATTGCTGGAATATTTCAGATCGGGAAGGTAAATATCCACCAAGCCTTCCAACGCCTGGATGGTTTCCACCCGCTCATAGCCGCCGCAGTTGTACACCACCGGCACCGGCAGTTTGGGCTGCAGTGCGGGCAAAATGGTGGGCAGGAACTGGGTTGGGGTCACCAGGTCAATATTCTCTGCCCCCTGGGCAATCAGTTCCTCCATCGCTAGCCGCAGCTGGCGGCTGTCCATGGGCTTGCCCACCGCCGATGCGCTGATGGCGGCATTCTGGCAGAACCGGCAGCCTAAGGTGCAGCCGCCGAAAAAGATGGCTCCGCTGCCGCCGCTGCCAGCCAGTGCCGGTTCCTCCCATTTATGAAGCATTGTTTTTGCCACCAGGGCCGTATCCGGGCAGCCGCAGAACCCCCGCTCCCCTGCTCTGCGGTTGACACCGCACTGCCGGGGGCAGAGATTGCAGGTTCCATAATCCATGCCATCGCCTCCTTGTTTTGGCTATCATACCAGTTTTCCCGGGTTTTCTCAACCCCGGCTTTACCTGGGAGAAAAAATATGGTATGATAGGGAAAATGTCATAGAATTGAGGAAATACCATGGAAATTCGTTTTGCCCAAAGCCGGGACATTCCCGGCATGCTGAACCTATTGCAGCAAGTCGGAGAGGTGCACCATCAGATTCGCCCGGATCTGTTCCGCTCCGGAGCTCAGAAATATGATGAAGCCGCTTTGGAAGCGCTGCTGAAAAATCCGGACCGCCCTATTTTTATTGCTCAGAATGAGGGCCAGGTGACAGGCTACGCTTTCTGCATCTTGCAGATCACCAAGGACGACCCAGTGCTTCGGGATCGGAAGGTGCTGTATATCGATGACCTGTGCGTAGACGAGGCCCAGCGAGGCCATGGCATAGCCGGGGCGCTGTACCAGCAGGTGTGTCAGTATGCCAGAAGCATCGGCTGCGACGCCGTAACCTTGAATGTCTGGAGCGGCAACGATACCGCCATGGCCTTCTATCAGAAGTGCGGCCTGAAACCCCAGAAAGTGGGAATGGAATTCATTCTCTGATGCCCCGGAGGAACGAACATGCTGATTAAAAATCAAATCTACGAAGCCCAAATCACGGACTACACCGCCGAAGGTCAGGGAGTTGCCCATATCGAAGGCTGCGCCGTGTTTATTCCCAACGCCATTGCCGGTGAACGGGTACGGGTGCGGATTGAGAAGGCCCAAAAAACCTGGGCTGCTGGAAAAATTGTGGAGCTTCTGGAAAAATCCCCCCACCGGCGCAATCGGGAATGCCCCGTGGCCAAGCTCTGCGGCGGCTGCGACTTCTGGCACATGGACTATGAAGAGGAAACCCGACTGAAAGCCCAGCGGGTGAAAGATTGCCTGAACCGCCTGGGGGGGGAGAATCTGGAGGAAATTCCCATTTTGGCGGCCCCCACCTGCCTGGGCTACCGGAACAAGGCCCAATACCCGGTGGCCCAGAAAAAAGGCCGGGCCTACGCCGGATTCTTCCGGGCGGGCACTCACACCGTGGTGGAAAATCCTCGGTGCCGGATTCTGCCGGAGCAGACGGATGCAGTAAAGGATATTGTAATTGATTATGTAAACCAGTTCCGCATTCCGGTCTATGATGAAATCGCCCATACCGGCCTGCTGCGGCATATCTACGTCCGCCGGGGCGTCGTGTCGGGGCAGATTCTGGTGTGCCTGGTCATCAACGGACAAAAGCTCCCCAGGTGGGAGGAACTAGTGAAAAACCTTAAGCAGGTACCCGGCTTTACCACCCTGGTGCTGTCGGAGAACACCCGCAAGGGCAACGCCATTCTGGGCGACACCTTCCACACCCTCTACGGCCCGGGGTATATTGAGGACACCCTCTGCGGTCTGACCTTCCGGCTGTCCCCCCGGTCGTTCTACCAGGTCAATCACCACCAGGCCCAGCGGCTGTATCAGGCCGCCATCGACCTGGCGAAGATTTCCAAAACTGACACAGTGCTGGATCTGTACTGCGGCGTGGGCACCATTACCCTGGCAATGGCCGCCGCTGCCGGACAGGTCATCGGCGTGGAAGTCATTCCCCAGGCGGTGGAAGATGCCAAATCCAACGCCCAGCGCAACGGCATTGAGAATGCCCAGTTCTTCTGCGGCGACGCCGGACAGGCTGCGCTGAAATTGGAGCAGGACGGGGTGCGGCCGGATGTGGTGGTGGTAGATCCGCCCCGGAAGGGTCTGAACGCCGATGCCATTGAAGCCCTGTCCCGGATGTCCCCAAAGCGGATTGTCTACGTCTCCTGCGACCCCGCCACCCTTGCCCGAGATGTGGCATTGCTGAAAGCCAGAGGCTACACCCTGCAAACCGCCCTGGCAGCGGATCTATTCCCCCGGTGTGCCCATGTGGAATCTATTGTTTGTTTAAGTCGGAAAACAACGCACGAAATGAAGCTTCATGCATCCCCTTTTGAAATGATAAAGAGCGGAGCGAAAAACATCGAACTGCGTCTGTTTGATGAAAAGCGTCAAAAAATCAAAACGGGCGATGACCTCATCTTCACAAACACGGTCAATGGTGAGAAGATGTGTGCAACTGTTAAGAAACTGCATCGTTTTGACAGCTTTGAAGAACTGTATAAAACCTTGCCGCTTTTGCAATGCGGATATACAGCAGAAGATATTGACACCGCCCAACCGTCCGATATGGAACAGTATTACTCTGCGGAAAAACAGAAAAAATATGGTGTTGTTGGTATCGAGCTTTTCCCACCTAAACGAATTACAGATGAAAGCATTGTGTTGCTCTGCAAAACATCCCAGGAATAACATCTCACACCCTTGCATGGGAGGTTCCCTATGGAATTACAGGTCAGAAATCCCGGTGTAGATTACATGATTGAGAGGGTTCTGGACTTTCAGTCGGAGGATGCCTCGGACTTTTGGTCAGCGCCTTTGTACCATTTCTACCCCCAGTTAGATCGTGCCTACGCTGCAGCTCTGCCCTGGGAGGAGCGAAAAGCGTACTTTTCCCGGATGCTTTGGCAGATTTATGCTGAGGAAGCGGCAATCATCGAGGATAAGGTCAAATCCTATGCGGCGCACTGGGCCAACTGCAAGGAGCAAATCACCCAGGCTCTGTCGGATGCGTTTACCATAGACTGCAGTGCTATTTTGAATGATATGGTGTGCAACGTGTCATTGAATCCCATTGAACCCCGGTTTTTGCAGTCGCATACCTTTGATATCTTTTATAAGAACAGTGCCAATGGTGCGATTGGGGAAGCAATTCATGAAATCATTCATTTTGTGTGGTTTTATGTTTGGAATTCGCTATTTGAAGATTCCTATGAGGAATACGAATCCCCTTCCCTCAAGTGGATTTTAAGCGAAATGGTCGTGGAGCCGATTATGCGCGATGTGCGTTTAAGCTCCATCAATCCTTACTTCCCCAAAGAGAACGGTGGTTGTGTGTATCCCTATTTTTATACCATGCAAATTGAGGGAACCTGTATCCTGGACACCCTCTGGGAAATGTATCGCAGCATGACCATTTCCGAATTTATGAAAAACAGCTATCGCTACTGCCTTGCTCACGAAGCTGAAATTCGGCAGCATATTCAGCAGGCAGAAATGTAGTCTTGATTTCTCTGCCAATCATAAAAAATCCCCCGCCGGGGCGTTGGCCCTGGCGGGGGATTGGTTTATGGGTTTGTCAGCAATCGTGTCGCATCAGTCTTCCTGCTTGGGAGGCGTTCTTCTGTATCTGGGGCGGCGGCGCTTGCTCTTTTTGTTCAGCACAACCATTACCACCAGCACCACAATCAGGCCGATGCCGCTGATAATCATGATGGCGGTCCACATGCCGATGTTGCTGGTATCGGCAGTCAGGGGGTTGTTGCCGCTGACAACGCTGAGCTTGGCGGAGGTGACATAGGTAATGTCGTAGTTCTCAGATGCCGGCAGGGCATTGATGGCTTCCTTCACTTCATCCACATTTTTCAGTTTGATGGTGTAGGTGCCGGTCTTCTTGCCGGAGGGCATACCCTCGAACTTGGGCTCCACATCGGGGTCCAGCTTCTCATTGCCGACCAGGCCGATGTAGCTCAGGGAAACGGTGGGAAGCTTGGAGTTCACCGCAATCTTGGTCTTGCTCAGCTTCACGGAAACCTTCAGCGGAGCCTTCTTGATGACCACGTCCAGCTTGATGGAAGCTTCGGCGTACTTTTCAGCGTCCTTGGGGGTAAACTTCAGCTCAATATCCTTGTAGGTGCCGGCATTCTTGGGATTGCCGCCTACAAAGCTCCAGGTACCGTTGACAGCCTGCCCGTCATAGGTAGCAGTCTTGTGAATGGCCTCGGGGAACACCTCAGAGCCGTTATAGGTGGTGGTGAAGTTGGCTGCAGTCAGGGTGACGGGAAGCTTTTCTTCGCCGGTGAGGGTGACCACGATGGAATATTCCTTGTAGTTCTTGGCACCGGTAACAGGTACCTGAACCTCGTACTTGCCGCCGTTGACAACATTGCTGGTACCCTTATATGCCAGCTTGCCGTCGTTTACTCTCAGATCGGTCACATAGGTACCGTTGCCAGTGGGAGTGCCGTAGCTGGCGCCATCGGGCAGAGTGGGCAGTGTCAGGGAAGATTCATGATTCTTGATCATGGTTCCCTCTGCCTTCTTCATGGCATCGGTTGCATCCGCCTTGGCGATGGTGATAGTCTGCTGGGCTTTTGCTTCACCGTGGCTGTCGGTTTTCGCCACAGCGGCAACCAGAACGTAGGTTCCGGCATCGGTGGGAGCGGAGGTCAGCTTGTTTTCCTCAGCCTCGGCATCTTTGTACCAGGTGAAGGTCACTTCGCTGAAGTCCGCACCGGTGACGGTGAGCTGATCCTTGGTGGGGTTCGCCATAGCCTTGCCGTCGTAGGTTTTGCCGGTGTAGTTCTGGAAGGAGAGTTTCAGCTGCACAACGTTGAAGCTGACATCAAAGCTCACATCGCCAGCGGTGCTGGAAACTTTGATAGTTTCCTGATATTCACCCTGGAGCAGGCCGGTCTTGGGCTGCACGGTAAAGGTAGCAGTTCCCTTGGAAGCCAGCTTCAGCTCGGGCAGATCGCTGATTACATAGTTGGTAGCAGCGGGCTGGGTCAGGGTCACTTTCCCGCTGGTGTTGTTGGTGATGGTCACGGTCTGGGCCTTGGGGGCGGCAGAATAGTTGGTGGCCACGCTGCCAGAGTCCAGTGCGGCGGGATTGGCAGAAATGCCGCTGTTCACCGTCACGGTGCAGGAAGCAGACTTTCCGCTGCCATCGGCAGCCGTTGCGGTAATGGTAGCCGTACCGGCGCTCACTGCTGTGACCTTTCCGTCTGCAACCGTGGCAACTTCGGTCTTATCACTTACCCATTTAACAGACTTGTTCGAGGCATTGTCAGGGGTTACCTTGGCCTGGAGGTCAGCGCTCTCGCCCGGCAGCAGGGTCAGCTGATTCTTGTCCAGAGTCACGCCAGTGACCAGATAAGTCACATTGCCGGTAGGATTACCGTTCACAGTACCACCGTTGACAATCAGCTTGTCGTTGGTGGTCAGGCTGGCGTTCTCGGGGATGGTCAGGCTCTCGCCCTCGCCAATGGTGATGTCCTCCTGCAAGGTCACATCGCCGTACACGGTGCCATTCTTGCCGTCAAAGACGA
>USHP01000038.1 GCA_900554625.1 uncultured Eubacteriales bacterium
ATGTCGCAGTCCTGACCGGTCAGGACGGGATAGTTGCCGGTGTAGGAAGAAGCCAGAGCATTGGCAACGCCCAGAGCGGTGGAGTCGTTGGAAGCCAGAACTGCATCCAGCTGGGTGCCGTCAGAGTAGTAGGAAGCCAGAATGTTCTCAAAACGAGCCTGAGCAGCGTCGGTTGCCCAGTTGGCGGTAGCTACGGTCTGCTTCTCGGTCTGACCGGAGGGGCAAACCAGAGTGCCGGCATCGATGTAGGGCTGCAGGACGCTCAGAGCGCCGTCGAAGAAGAAGTTGATGTTGTTGTCGCCGGGGTCGCCGGTGATGTACTCGATGTTATAGGTCTTATCGCCTGCATTTTCCAGGTCCAGTGCTTCCACAATGTACTCGCCCTGCTTCACGCCAACATCCCAGTTGTCGAAGGTTGCGTAGTAGCTGATAGCATCGGAGCCCATGATCAGACGGTCATATGCGATAACCGGGATGCCGGCTTCCTTGGCCTGGTCCAGAACCGTGCCCAGAGCCTCGCCGTCGATGGAGGCGATGACCAGAACCTGGCAGCCATTGGCGATCATGTTTTCAATCTGAGAAACCTGAGTGGGAATGTCGTTGGCAGCGTACTGCAGATCCACAGTATAGCCGGCAGCTTCCAGCTGCTCTTTCATGTTGGCACCGTCCTGGTTCCAACGATGCAGATCCTCGGTAGGCATAGCCACGCCCACCAGACCGCCTTCTGCGGCGGCAGCTTCGGTACCGGCAGGTGCTTCCGTGGCGGCAGGAGCCTCCGTTACGGGTGCTTCAGTGGATGCGGGAGCCCCAGAACCGCAGGCACACAGGCCAAGAACCATTGCCAGGGCCATCAAGAGTGCAAGTGCTTTTTTCATTGTGGTATCTCCTTTTCATTTTTTCGGCATCACTCATTGTCGTTGAGTAAATTTTACTCATATATTTTGTCATTGTCAACTGATATTTTATCATTTTTTTGCTTTTTGTCTATGCTTTACGATTTCAATCCATTAAAATTGTGCATATAAACCGATGTATAGCGTTCAGTTCGAGAGTGCTCCGGAAAATTTCTATAAATTTTTATATAAATATTTATCTATAATTGCTACTATTATTTAGTTGCAAATGTCCCTTCCTTACGCTATAATGAAAGAAAAGTCTGAAAGAGGTATGTGCAATGGCAGGAATTACCGCAAAAGATATTGCCGCAAAGTTGGGAATTTCCCCCTCCGCTGTTTCCCTGGCCCTGAACGGCAGGCCAGGCGTCAGCGAATCCACCCGCAGCCTGGTTCTGGAAACTGCCATGCAAATGGGATACGTCCGGGCGGAAACCGCACCCGCTCACCAGTCCAGCAAAACCATCTGCTTCGTCCGCTATGCCGGCGAAATTGTCAGCATCGCCGAACACACCTCCTTTTCCTCCTTTGTTCTCCAGGGGGTAGAATCCCGGGCCACGGAACTGGGGTATAACACCCAGGTGCGCTATCTCAATGCCGGAGATATGTACAACCGCCAGACCCTGGAGGTCTTCCGCAACGCAGCCGGCATTATATTCCTGGGCACAGACATTGCAGAAGATCGCCTGCCGGAAATTGAGCAGCTATTTGAATCCATGGACAACACCCCCATTGTGGTTGTGGACAGCTTCCTTCTGGACAACCGAGTGGACTGCGTCGGAAACGACAGCTTCGGCGGCGCCAAGTCCGCTGCGGAATATCTGATTCAAACCGGCCATCGCCGCATCGGTTATGTCCGGGCCAAACAGCGCATCCGCAATCTGATGGACCGGCAGAAAGGTGTCCAGGCCGCCCTGGACCGGGCGGGACTTTCCCTGGACGTTCTGGTGGATGTGGACGTTTCCTCGGAAGGTGCTTTCCAGGATTTCGACGCCTGGATCAAGCAGAATCCGCCTTTGCCCGATGCCATTTTTGCGGAAAACGACATTTTGGCCGCTGCGGTTATCCGGGTACTGAAAAAGCATGGTTATCAGGTTCCCGGGGATGTTTCCGTGGTAGGCTTTGACGACATTCCCGTCTGTGAAATGCTGGACCCGCCTCTGTCCACCGTGCACTCTTTTAAGAACGAATTGGGCATTGTGGCAGTGGAACATCTGCACCGCCGGATTGTCCGGGGAGAAATTCCCCACAAAACCAGTTCCATCGGCCTGCTCCGCACCACCCTGTCCACCAAATTCATGTCCCGCTTCAGCGTCAAGCAGCGCTGACACATTCCGTACAGCAAAATTCCCGGCCCTGTCAGGGTCGGGAATTTTAGTATTTGCAGAAAAACACCCCCGCAGTTTCCTGCGGGGGTGTGTAAAGCTGCTTACAGCAGATTCTTGGTGCTGATCCAGCCCTTATCCGTACGAGCCATCTCTCCGACGATTTCGTAGATGTCAACCACAGACATTTTGGCATAAGTGCCTGCCGTCTCCGTGCAATTCACATCCTTGTAGATGATGGTGTTATCCTGATACACAACCCGGGCATCCACAGCGCCTTCAACGCAGGGAGTCAGGTCAACGTAGTACAGGTACACCCAACCTGCATCACAGCGGCCCCAAGCCATGTTCTCAGCAGTGGTGGTTTCATAAATCACCAAGCTTGCACCGCTCTTCAGCGTGGTTGTCTTGCTGCTGCTGGTGGAAGCAGTAGCGCGAACGTTCAGCTCATTGGTATTGATAACCTTGCCGGTGTAGCGATAACCGCCGCTGTTGTTCACGAAGCCGCCGTCACCAGTGTTTCCATTGTCACCAATAGGAGGTGTGGTGGGGTTGGTGGGTTCGGTGGGCTTGTTCTCAGGAATCGTCACGGCACCGGGGGTGGTGTAACGCAAGCTGATCCAGCCAGTACCCTGGTTGCATTCAACAAAGCCCCAGACATTGCCCAGCACAATCTGCAGCTGGGTCACAGTCACCTGATCGCCCTTTGCCAACTTAAACACAGGCTTATCTGTTGTAACACCCGCTACGCTACGGACATTCAGCGTATCAGTTTCAGTAACGGTATAGGTCTTTTCATCCAGAGTATCCAGTCTCAGGTGGTCACCCGGGTTATAGATATAGCCATCATTGACGCGAGCCCAGTATCTGGTAACAATCGTCTCAGAGCTGGAAGAGTTGTCGCTGGAAGTAGGATCGCCCTTTTCCTTAACCGTTACAATTTCATGAATGGTCACAGGAGACTCAGCAGGGACCGTACGAACAATCTCTGCATTGAGATCCGGCTCCTTACGGATGTTGACTTCCTGCTTCGTAACGCCAGTGTAGATAGCGCTTTCGGTAGTGCTGCTGGAACCGCCGCCGGTGCTGCCGCCAGTAGAACCAGAGCCGCCGCCTTCAATGGGATAGTTGGAGACCATGGTGATATAGTCCATGCAGACCCAACCCTTTTCAGTCTTTCCCCACTTGCTGGCACCGCCGGTCTTGACCTCGGTGATCTCCACCTTGGTACCGGGCAGATACTTACCAACCAGCGCATAACCAGTGCTGGGGCCGGTACGGATGTTCACGCCTGTGTAAGTATTGGCAACAATGCCGGTGCCGGTCTCCACAGTAGTGCTGCCGGAACTGCCGGAATTGCCGGAATTACCGGAGTTGCTGCTGCCGCTGCCGGAGGTGCTGCCTTCCCGGACATCCAGGTATTCACTATAAACCCAGCTGCCGGTCTTGGGATTGTTGTCCACATCCACATCCAGTTCATACCAGCCGTTATTCTCACGCAGGACATTGTAGGTGGAGCCGCGGCTCAGCTTGCCGATCAGTTTACCGTAGGTAGCGCCGGTATCGCGCACATTCACGGAATCGGTATTGATAATGGTTGCAATCTTTCCAGTGGGAGAGGGCTTTGCCTCTTCGCCGTCCTCATCCAGGGAAGGAATGCCGTTACGGGATACATACTTGCTTGCCAGGTTTACCCATCCCTCGGTTACGCCATCCACGTTAATCTTCTCAGCGTAGCCCCAGATGGTCTCACCAACCACCACGATCTGATGCGTATCGTTAACATTGAACTCAACGCCCTTGCTCAGAGTGCTTACCCGTGGTTCGTCGGTAGAAGGTTTCTGGCGAATGGTAACCGTATTTGCAGTTGTAACATACTTTGCGATGTCCAATTTCACATCCATGGGAGTGCCTTCCGCATTGGAGAGGCAGACCCAACCCTTGGAGGTTTTGCCCCAAGTGTTTCCGTCGGTTCCCAGGGTCAGATTAGTAACTGTCACCGCAGTACCTACGGCCACTTCCACTTTATCTTGTGTGGCCTGCGGTGTTGCATAGATGTACTTGCCCATCATCTTACCAGTGAACGCATAAGAGGTCAGGCCCAAATCGTTAGACGCACCTTCATCAGACAGGTTGGAAACTTCTGCGTAAGTCAGGCAGAACCAGCCGGTCTTGCAGCGGCCCCAACGGATGCCGTTTACGTACTTGGTCTCGTACAGGTCAACCTGAGTGCCGTTGGGCAGTGCGCCCACGATCTGCTTGTCGGTGCCGGCATCGCTGCGGACATTGACATAGCCGTTGACCCGAATGGTAGCTTTCGCCACAACCTTGGAATTATTCGGACCGCTCTCATTCTTGACGGACTCATAGTTGGTGTACATCAGCGCAACCCAACACACAGGGGTGTTGTCCGTTTCGCTCTTGGCAACCTGGCCCCAGAGGAAACCGTCTGCATTTGCGGTGTTGATGATGCGCAATTTATCGCCTTGCTTATAGGAGCCAACCTGAGCACTGAAGATACTTGCGTTTGCACGGGAATTCAGATAGGAGTTGGTGACAGTGACGGTCACGTCCATAGCCAGGCCCGTATCGCCTGCAGTGGTGCCGCCGCTGACGGTGGTCTTGAACTTAACCCAGTCTTCCCGCTCGCCATCCGCAGACACACGGCCCCAGCGGACACCGTCCTGATCCACGAAATCCTTGTAGATCCACACCAGGTCCTTATCATCAGCCTGCAAAGTCTTATTGCGCTTGTCACCGCCGACCTTCTTGTAGATGGCTTTGGAAGCCAGGTCAGAAACAGGAACCTGATAATACACAGAGTTAACGTTATTGTAGTTACCCTGCCAATGGGCATAGAGAGTTTTGCCGTCCAGGCCCTGGGTAATCTGGGTCACCAGATTGCCGTCTCTCTTATCCTTATCCAGATACCAGCCCATGAAAATCTGGCTGCCGTTGCTGACAACAGCATCAATCGGCTCTGCCTTGGCAGTATCATAGTAGCGGGTTTCTGCGCCGGAAAGGCTGTCGCCATTGGGTTTCAGAGTTACAGTAATGAACTGTGCAGGCTTGGAGATGGAGTACACACCGTTGAGGTACATATTGGCCTCAACCATCCGGCGCTGGTCATCTGCCGTGCTGCTGTCCCACCAGCAGATGGCATTCAGGAATTTGCTTCCGGTAGCGCCGCTGGTAATGGCAGCCTGCAGATCGCCGGTACCGTTGACCCAAGCAGTGCCGTTGGCAAAGGAGAACAGCACCATGGCATCATGCTTCTGCTGGGTCAGGGTCAGACCCTTCTTGCTGGCAAAGCTGTTGACAGCCTTATCCAGTTCCTCCAGCTCTTTGCGCAGAGCCGCATCTGCCTCAGCCTGGGTGATTTTGTGTTTCTCGTCACCCTTACCATGGTCTCCCTTTGCGGTGCAACGGGTACCGTAACCGGTATAACCATTTGCATCACAGGAGCCGGAGTAACTCTCCAGCTGCTTCAAAACCGTGATTGCCTTTTCACTGGTCTTGAGGGTAGCTGCCGATGCCGTCAATGCCGTGGCAGGGACCAGGCTGACCAGCATGAGCAGAGTCAACAATAAGCACACAAGTCTCTTCTTCATAGCTACTTACTCCTTTTTCTTATGTAAGTAACGGTATTATAACAGACCTGATTACAAATTGCAACCCCTTTTTTCTAAAAAATTACATTTCTGTTACTAATTATTTCTTAAGATTGTCATAATTTTCCTGGGAACCTTTTGTTAAATTGTCACATTTTTTTGTTTTTCATTTTGTTTCTCACAATTTGGAAACGTTTTGTCTAACTTTGTAACATTTTCCAGCAAGGGTTTGGGATTGACTTTCTCCGCTGTGCTTTGTATACTCGGTTACAAATAATACCGATGGGAGGAACCAACATGGCCCCAAAAAAGGCAATGGTCGGCATGAGCGGCGGTGTGGACAGTTCTGTTGCTGCATTTTTGATGCTGCAAAGCGGCTTTGACTGTATCGGCGCCACCATGCGGCTGTATGATAACGACCTGCTTCCGGGCGAATCCGGAACCTGCTGTTCCCTGGACGATGTAGAGGACGCCCGCAGCGTGGCCTACCGGCTGGGAATTTCCCACTACGTCTTTAATTTCAAGGAAGCTTTTGAACAGGAAGTCATACAAAAATTTGTCCGCAGCTACGAGTCCGGTCTGACCCCCAACCCCTGTATTGACTGCAACCGGCACCTGAAATTCCGGGCTTTGCTGGACCGGGCCCGGATTTTGGGCTGTGACTATGTGGTGTCCGGACACTACGCCCGGATTCGCCAGGATAAGGAAACCGGCCGGTATCTGCTGTGCAAGGCCAAAGATGCTGCCAAGGATCAAACCTATTTTCTGGCCTGTCTGGATCAGGATCAGATGGCCCACATTCAGTTCCCTCTGGGGGACCTGACCAAAGAAGAAGTCCGGCAAATCGCCCAGGAGCAGGGTTTCATCAATGCCCGCAAGCACGACAGCCAGGATATCTGCTTTGTCCCCGACGGGGACTACGCCGCTTTCCTCTCCCGCTACACCGGCAAAACCTATCCGGCAGGAAATTACCTGGACGTAAACGGCAAAGTGGTGGGAACCCACCGGGGTGCAGTTTGCTACACCCTGGGCCAGCGCAAGGGGTTGGGCATCGCCTTGGGTGAGCCGGTGTATGTCTGCAAAAAAGATATGGAGCACAATACCGTCACCGTCGGACCCAATGAGGCCCTGTTCTCTTCCGCCCTTTTGGCCGGGGATTGGAACTGGTTCCCCTTCCCCGCCCTGGCGGAGCCTATGGCCGTCACCGCCAAAATCCGCCATTCCCAGTACGAACAAAGCGCCACTGTATATCCGGAAGGGGATGGCATGGCGAAGGTGGTATTTGATGCTCCCCAGCGGGCCATTACCCCGGGACAAGCTGTTGTGCTGTATCAAGGGGAGATGGTCATCGGCGGCGGCACCATTGCCCAGGCACTGTAACAGAGATATCCTATCATAGCAAAAGGAGGAGTCAGCCGACTCCTCCTTAATCATTATTATTTCTGGAACTTGCCCCGTTTTCCGGTGTTGCCGGCGGGCTGTTTCTGCTTCTGCATCCACACCAGCCAGGCAAATACCGCCGCACAGCCCAGGCTGATCTTCCAGCCCAGGGAGTAGGCCTGATTGCGGTAAGTGCAGGAAATGCTGTGGCTGCCTTCCGTCAGTTCCACACCGATCATGCAATCTCCCACCAGACGAATCTGGGCAGGCTCACCGTCCACACTTACATGCCAGTTGCCGTTTTGGGGAATGGACAAATACAGCAGTCCATCCCGGTTACAGTCAATGGTTCCTTCCACACGGGTACTGTCGAACCGGGTCAGCTCCAGGGTGGAAGCGTTCAGAATGTCGTACCCATCCCAGAAGTGCTCCTGATTCAAAATGGCGGCGCTCACCGTCATGGTGCTGCTCTCTCCTTCGTCACAGGCAATCCGGATATCCAGCACATCACCGGCCTGCAAATCCCCCACCGCCAGCATCTGGGGCAGGCTGATACTCTCACTGTACAGCTCCACACCATTGACGCTGACATAGAAGGTGTTGCGCTCCGGCAGATCCAGGTGAATGCAGGCAAAGCCGTCCTGGTCGGCAACGTAGCTGTACGTTACATCCGAACCCCCGGTTGCCCCGCTGTAGCGGCAGAAGCCGCTGCCGTTGCTTTCGTCAATGGACACACCATTTCCGGTAATGGTCAGGTTCTCCCCCGGGAAGCTGTGCCAGACCTCGCCGGTCAGCCCCGTCGCCGCTGCAAACAGATCCTCCTGGAACTGGAAGGCATTGGCCGAGGTGTCGAAGGTCAGATCCGCCAGGGACGACTCTGCCAGGAAGCCCAAGGGCAGGTATGCCTGATTTTCCAGCAAGACCGTATCGCCAAAGGAATTGACC
Source organism: uncultured Eubacteriales bacterium (assembly GCA_900554625.1). Classification (GTDB taxonomy): domain Bacteria; phylum Bacillota; class Clostridia; order Oscillospirales; family Oscillospiraceae; genus Faecousia. Next base: position 8,155 of record USHP01000038.1, read on the forward strand.
TCTTTAAACATGGAGCTGGTTTTGTCCTTGCCGTCTCGCTCGATCATATATTTCAGGCCCAAAAACAGGTTGGCTACCGGGGAGCTTTCCTCAAACAGATACCGGTTGTAGGTATTCTTGGCGCCGTAGCCCAGGGCCTGCATGAACAGGGTGGTTTTCACATTGGCGGAACTGGTAAAGGCAGACACACCGTTATAACCGTTCAGCGCGCCGTCGTTCAGGGTCTGGGAGTGGGTGGTTTCCGCCCGGAAGAAGGGATTGTATCGTTCCCGTTCATGCATATAGCGGATGACGGAAGCGGTGTAGGTAGTGCCCTTGGGGTAGTTGGAAACCCCGGTGCCAGGGAAATACAGGCCGAAACAGATCAGATTGGCAACCAGCTCCACGCCCATAATGACCCACACCAGATTGCGGGAGCGTCTTCTCTGGCGGCTGCGCTCCGTGCGGATCCGAGAAACCGCCGCAGTATCGGCATTCTCCGGCAGATCCTCCTCCACGCTGCCGCAGAGCATTGCCAGCAGATACAGCACCAGGAAAGCCCAGTTGTACACAAAATACAGCGGGAAATCCACTTCCCAGGAAAGAATGGTCAGCGGGATGGTCTCCGTCAGTTCATTGGAGCAGGCCAGGATTCCCGATGCCAGCACCCCGGCGCCGATGATCTGCCAGGGCGAGAACTTCCGCCGCATGACCCAGGCCCGGTAGGCCATGTACAGTACCACAAAACTGTACAGGAAGCTGAACCGGTAGGGAATCATATTGGTAAAGTGGAAGCCATGCCAGATATAGTCCAGCTGACGGATGATGAAGCTGACATTGAAGAACAGCAGCAGCACCACCGTGCAGATTTTCTCCCGCAGGGAAACGCCTTTTGCCATCAAATACAGGAACATCAGCATCACACTGATGATGCCGCAATATACGTTGGGCAGTCCTTCTTTGAAGTTCGGCTCCAGAGCGCCGCCCATATTGCCCGCCACCTGACGCATAGCATCCAGCAGGCCCAGGAAAGTATTGGAGCTGGCAATGTTCAGCCGGAAGCCGGAGGGGAACTGGTTGACGCTGGACTGGGTGGTCTGCAGCGCTGCCAGAGCCGGCAGTTCCAGAATCGCGGTCATACCAATGGCCAGCGCAGAGAACAGAGCAATCCGGCACAGATCCGTAAAGAATTTCTTCCAACCGCCCCAGCAGCAAATCTGGTAGACGAAGAACAGCAGGAAAACAAAGATGCAGGTAAAGAACCCGATATAATAGTTGGCAAAAATGGACGCAAACAGGCTCAGGGTATACAGCCGGAACTTTTTCTCCCGCAGAAGCGATACCGTTCCCAACGCCACCAGCGGCAGCAGGGCAAAGGTATCGAGCCACATGATATTCCACTGAAATCCCAGCGCCCAGGCGCACAGCCCATAAAAACCGCCAAACAGGGAAATGGAAAAATCATCCTTGCCGAACATCTTCTTCAGGAAAATGCCAAAGAACAATCCGGCAAATCCCAATTTTATGGGTACCAGCAAAGAGAAGTACTCCAGCAGCCACCCTTCCGGCACCAGCACGCTGAGCAGATTCAGGGGCGAGGCCAGATAGTAGGCAATCAGGCCCAGATAATCCATGCCCATGCCTACGCTCCAGGTATACAGCAGCCCTTCCCCACTGCGAAGCGCCTGGCGGAAGGCTACGAAGAACGGATAGTACTGGTGGTACATATCCGAATACAGCATCGAATAGTTGCCAAACGGCTCATACTGACTGATGAGCATCACAAACAGCATTCCAACACAGGGCAGTGCAAATGCCAGTGCCAGGTAGTTCCATTTGATTGGTTTCCTTTGGGCCAGTGTCATAGGGTTCCTCCAATGAGACAGATTCCAGTATAGTCTACCACTTTTTCCCCCAGGGGTAAAGGTCTTGGCAGGGTTATTTTCCCCTTCCGCCTTTAATATTTTCTTAAGTCAAGGGTAGTTTTTCCAGGCACCCTGCACAAAAAGAAGGCACGCAGCAATGCGTGCCTTCCTTTTATATAAGGTATATGCAATTACGCTTCGCCGTCCGGATCGTCCGGCTCCCCGTCGCCGTCTGCGTCGGTGGTCATGATTTCGCCCAGCCGGACCCGACGGGCAATCTTCACTTCCTCCACCTGACGGTGAATCAGTTCCTTGACAAACACCGGATCTTTCACGTTCTTCAGCACCAGGTTGGGCATGGTTTTGTCGGAAGAGATCACCGTTACCGTTCCCACGCCGAAAATCCGCTGCCACAGGCTGCGCCGGGTGTCAATGTCCCGAACCCGGTACAAAAGCACCTCGTCATCTTTGATGCTCAGCAATCCCACCGACAGAAACAGCCGATCCTCCGAAAGACAGTAGCGGGTAAAGCTCAGCGGCAGTCCAAAATAGCGTTTGCGGTCTTTCCACAGGTATTCAATGGTCACAGACATGGCGCGTCCCTCCTTTTCTGTATATTTTACCCCGCCCCCTGGGACTTGTCAAGCTTAGAGAATCAGGCAGATCAGGCCCGTGGCACCTTCGTTGACAATCCGGGTCAGAGTTCCCCGGAATTTTCCCCGGACATCCTCCGGCATCTGCACCAGTTTGGCAGTCAGGCCTTCCTGAATCAGATCATACACGGACTTTCCAAAAATGTTGCTCTGCCACAGCTGCTCCGGGTCCTCTCCGGTCAGATGGGTAATCAGATCCCGGGACTGTTTTTCGTCGCCTACCATGGGGCTGATTTCCGTATCGATGTCCACCCGGACCATATGGATGGAGGGAGCGCCTGCCTTCAGCTTCACCC
>USHP01000039.1 GCA_900554625.1 uncultured Eubacteriales bacterium
GATTTGCGGCATGTGGGCCATTCGCTGCGGGAAGGGAAGTACCGCATCCCCGGCCTGCCGGCGTCTTACGACAACGGCGGTCAATGTCAGACCCTGCGCATTGACCTGAAAGATGACGTATCCGATGTGATTGTGTCGCTGTATTACGGCGTTTTCCCGGAGCAGGACATGATTACCCGCTGCGCGGTGGTGAAAAACTGTGGCAAACAGCCCATCCAGCTGTATAAGGCGGCTTCCGCCTGCCTGGATCTGCCCTTCGGGACCTGGGATTTGATTCATTTCCAGGGACGCCACTGTATGGAGCGGATGCCGGAGCGGATGCCGGTTCCCCATGCCGCTGTGAGCATTTCCTCCGGCCGGGGCGCCAGCAGCCACCAGCATAATCCCTTCGCTATTTTGGCAGCACCGGAAACCAGTGAAGACAGTGGAGCGTGCTATGGTGCCATGCTGGTTTACTCCGGAAATTTCAAGATAGAGGCAGAGTGCAGCCAGATGCAGAGCACCCGTCTGGTTGCCGGTATCAGCGATGAGCAATTTTGCTGGCATCTGGAGCCTGGGGAGAGCTTTTACACGCCGGAATTGCTGCTGAGCTACACCGACCGGGGACTGACGGCCCTTTCTCAGTGTTATCAGGATTTTGTGGAGGAGAATATCTGCCGGGGGCCATATAAAGACGGCAGCCGCCCGATACTCATCAACAACTGGGAAGCCACCTACTTTGATTTCAATGCAGAAACCCTTTGCGGTATTGCCCGGCAGGCTAAAAATCTGGGCGTGGAGATGCTGGTACTGGATGATGGATGGTTTGGTCAGCGGGATGATGATACCTCCGGCCTGGGGGATTGGTTTGTCAATGAGAAAAAGCTAGGTTGCACCTTGCCCCGGCTGATAGACCGGATTCGCAAAATGGGACTGAAGTTCGGCATCTGGGTTGAACCGGAAATGGTGTCCCAAAATTCCCAGCTTTACCGCCAGCACCCGGATTGGGCCTTGACTGTGCCGGGACGCAATCCCACGGTGGGCAGAGGGCAGCTGGTTCTGGACCTGAGCCGGAAGGATGTGGTGGATTATTTGTATGCCTCCTTCTCCCAGCTGCTGCGCAGCAATGCCATTGCTTATGTTAAGTGGGATATGAACCGGCATCTGACCGACGTATTCAGCCGGGAACTGCCGCCTCAGCGGCAGGGGGAGGTATTCCACCGGTACATGCTTGGACTTTACGACCTGCTGGAACGGCTGACACAGGAATTTCCTCAGGTGCTTTTTGAAGGATGCAGCGGCGGCGGCGGACGTTTCGACGCCGGAATGCTGTATTATTTCCCTCAGATTTGGTGCAGTGACGATACCGATCCCATTGAGCGGCTGAAAATTCAGTACGGTACCTCTTTCGGCTATCCCATTCGCAGCGTGGGTAGCCATGTCTCCGCTTCGCCCAATCACCAGACTGGCAGAAAAACACCGCTGAACACCCGGGCGGTGGTGGCCATGTCCGGCACCTTTGGATATGAGCTGGACTTACAGCTGCTGAGTGCGGAAGAAAAGGAAGAAATCCGGCGGCAGATTCCGAAGTACAAACGGTGGCAGAGCCTGATTTTCCATGGCAATTACTACCGCCTGACCAATCCGCTGCGGGATGACTACTTCACCGCATGGCAGTTTGCCGCCAAAGATGGCACCCAGGCGCTGCTGAATGTGGTGGTGACGGCGCCGAAGGCCAATCCGTATCCTATCCACGTCAGTCTGAAGGGCCTGGACCCGGAAGGCATGTACCGGGAAGATGGCAGCGGCATGGTCTACTCCGGTGCGGCGCTGATGTACGGCGGCTATAACTTGCCCATCCTGCTGGGGGACTATCCCAGCGTGCAGCTGTATTTTGAAAAAATCGGCTCCCAAGATGGGAATGGAGCGTCCCGGAACGGAAACCACTGATAGAAAACTCCGTATATTCATTGCCTCCAATTTGCACGGAAAATAACCAAATCAAAAAGTGAGATTGCCAAGAAACCGTTCGTGGGATTCTTGGCAATCTTTATTTTTGTATGATACGGAATTCAGAGAAAAATCTCCGAATTCTATTGACAAGAAATTCTACATGATGTAGAATAAAGATGTCTACATGATGTAGAATTTAGGAGGTGCCAATATGGCGGAATATCGAATGGGAGAACTGGAATCTGTCTTTGCGGATCTGATTTGGAAGAATGAGCCAATTTCCTCCGGTCATCTGTCCCGGCTGGCGGAGGAGCGCCTTAGCTGGAAACGCACAACCACATACACGGTTTTGAAACGGCTTTGCGACCGGGGACTGTTCCAGAACAACGGCGGAACCGTCACATCGCTGGTAAGTCGGGAAGAATTCTATGCAAAGCAAAGTCAGATGTTTGTGGAGGAAACCTTCCATGGCTCGCTTCCTGCTTTCCTGGCGGCTTTCGGCAGTGCCAAGCAACTGTCGGATGCGGAAATCGATGAACTTCAGAAGGTCATTGACGCTATGAGGGGGTGATTCCATGGCGGAATTCTTTTCTAAGATTCTGAACATGAGCATGACAGGCAGCGTTGTGATTGCGGCGGTTTTGCTCATTCGGCTCCTGCTGAAGCGCTTGCCGAAGATCTACGCCTATGTCCTTTGGTCGGTGGTGCTGTTTCGGCTGCTGTGTCCAATCTCCTTTTCCGGCCCGGTTTCGCTGCTTGACTGGCTGGAACCGGAGGTTACCACCACATCAGAACGGACGAATACGGTGGCCTTTGTTCCTTACGAACGGGCTGCCGTTGCGACGACTTCTCAGGAGACAGTCCAGAATCAGCAGGACATGATGCCTGCCATTGAGGAAACCGAAGCGCCCAAGCAGGTGGATGGGTATGCCATTGCTTTTTGGGTTTGGGCGGCAGGCTGCTGCGTGATGGTTTTGTGCGGCGTAGGGCAATATATCCGGCTGCGAAAGCAGCTGGTCGTGTCCAGTCCGCTAAACGGAAATGTGTATCTGACGGACGATGTGGACATGCCCTTCGTTGTGGGGGTGCTGTTCCCGAAAATCTATCTGCCAACCTCTATTCCCATCACCCAGCGGCCCTACATACTGGCCCATGAGCGGCATCACATCCGCCGGGGAGATCACATCTTTAAGCTGCTGGCTTATGGTGCTTTGTGCATCCATTGGTTCAATCCGCTGGCGTGGCTGGCGTTCCTGTGCGCCGGTAAGGATATGGAGATGAGCTGCGATGAAGCGGTGCTGCGCAAACTGGGCCCGGAGATTCGGGCGGATTATTCTGCTGCTTTACTCCGACTGGCTGCCCATCGCACCATCATTGCCGGTACGCCCCTGGCCTTTGGCGAGGGAGATACGAAAGGTCGTGTGCTGAATATGGCAAGATGGAAGAAACCCACCATGTGGGTCAGTGCAATCTGCATCGCAGTATGTGTGGTTGTATTGGTTGCATGTGCGGTAAACCCGAAAACGAAAGACAGCGTTCCGGAAAGCACCGCTGCTGCTGACAACACTGTTGCTCCGGGGACAATCGTTAGTCTGGATATCGAGATGGTTACCTGCGCCGATCTCAAACTGGTGCTGCCCAAAGAAATTACATCGCAAAAATCTGATAAATTCGATGGCAGTATGGTGATTAAGGAATGTACCTTCTACTCCGGGGACGAGGTAGTTGGCGGCCTTGCGCTGCGGCACCAGGAGGAAGATTCTGGAAACTATGATGTGGAGTGGCAGAAATCCATCGGTGTTCCGGAAGCCGCTGACCCTTCTATGGGATACATGGGAGGAGATTCCTTGTACGGTGTTTGGGAGACTACCTATTTTCCAGATGTCCCATCGAATTATGACGAGAAAGGAGACACTGCGCGGGACGAAAGCCGCATTCTTGCTCTGAAAAACGAAGTGACCCACTATTTCTTCGTCGAGGGAAACAATGTCTATGACTTGTGGCTGTATAACAACCGTTTCAGCCGGGATTTGCAGATGCAGATCCTGCAATCGGTACAGATTGGCGAACTTCCGGAAACAGCAGGGCCGTCGGCCGGGGAGAAGCTTCCTATTGGTGATGTGGAAATTTCGGCACTTCCTTCGGGATATTCCCGATTCTTCAACGAAGATGGCGGTATTTTCTTTGTCCGGAAGGATGCCATCGTAGGCGGCGCAGATGCGTATGCTGTGCCCATGGAATTGTACGATCCGGAGGATACCACGTTTTTCTGGCTGGAGAAGGCAGGAATCTCTGACTTCGGCGACAGCAGTCTGGTTTACTCCGGAGGGATAACCGGCTCTGATGGAGGATGGGCTGCCCAGTTTGCCAGCGATGTCCCCCAAGGAGAGGAACCCGCGGTAGAGCGCTACCATTATTTCCGGGTGGTTGGGGACAAGGTTTATGATATTTGGTATGATATGCTTCAGTTGGAGCATAGTGAGGGGCTTGATCTTATTCATTCTGTAGACCTTCCGGAAACGGAAGTGCCCCAGCAAGCCCAGGCGCCTACTCCGGAGAATATTGCCCTCCAGGCAGTGCGGAATGTATACAACGGGGTGCAAAATAGTACCAGTTACCAGATTATAGTAGAAGAGCAGGGCAATTCCGAAACCGGCGGCCATCGCAGCATGTACTATTATCATGAGGGTAACTGGATGAAGATTCAGCAAGCACAAGACTCTGATAGTACCGGAGCTGAAAAATCCAATCAGCAGGCCTGCTTACTGTTTGAGGATGCCTATTTCACAGGTGAGGGACAGCCGGACGAATCCGGAGTGATCAGATGGTCCCAGGCTGAAGAGCCGGAGTTTTCCTATAGGCCACGTTTGGGAGGTTTTGTGTGGGTAAAAGCTTTCGTTACCTATGAGGATACTGTGGAAACAGAAGAAGGCGTCTGCTACAAATACCGCATCAACAAGAAATTCCAGGATACGGAAGATGAGGCAGATTATTACTTTGCGGATTATTATTTTGACAAGGACGGAAATTTCCTCAGAGTTGTCTATCAGATCAATCCGAACCAGGACAATGCCTACACCGTGACAGAGTCCATCGTATCCCTGGACCCGGATGTGGTAAGCGCGGAAATTGAGAAGGAATACCGCAATGCTGTTGACCAAACGGCATAGATTGAAAAGTGCCCAATAGATGAAAATATGCGTGTTCTTACAGCGCCTGACAAGCCGTAAGAACACGCAATTTTTTGTTTCTGCATGGAGGGGCCCTGTGGTTTATTTTACAAGATTGCGATTTCTGATTTTACATATCCTCATTACAATAAAAGCGCACGGTGGCCCGAGCCACTGGCAACATGCGAAAGGATCATTTGACCAAAAAGGAAATGAGGTAAAAACATGAAAAAAACAATCGCACTTTTACTTGCTGCTGTTCTTTGCATCAGCCTGGTTGCTTGCGCACAGCCTGCCCAGACCGGTGAGACCACAAAGGCAACCCAGGAAACCACTCCGGAAACGGTTCCTGCCAGCAGCGTTGCGGCCCAGGTGGATGCAGAGAATGCACCCAAGTATGTGTTCCTGTTCATCGGCGACGGTATGAGCTATCCCCAGTTCCAGGCAGCTGCTGACTACCTGGGTGCCATCGCTGATGAAGACTATGCCCAGGCACTGCCCAGCGTGGACTATGAAAGCCGCGGCGGCGCTGTGCTGGACGGTCCCGAAAAGCTGTGCTTCATGAATTTTGAAGCTGCCGGCTCTGCTGTTACTTACGATTCCTGCTCCTTCGCTCCGGACTCCGCTTCTACCGCTACTTCCATTGCTACCGGCCGGAAAACTTACTCCGGCATGATCAATGTGGATGTTACCGGTACCGAGTCCTTCGAGACCATTGCGGAAAAGCTCCACGCCCAGAAGGATTGGAAGGTAGGCGTGATCTCCTCCGTCAACCTGAACCATGCTACCCCTGCCGCTTTCTACGCCCATCAGGCCAGCCGTAACAACTACTATGAAATCGGCCTGGAACTGGTAGAATCCGACTTTGAGTACTTTGCCGGCGGCGCTTTGAAGAAAGCCAACGGTGCGGAAGGTGACCAGACCAGCTTGTATGATCTGGCAGAGGATGCCGGTTACAAGGTTACCTTCACCCAGGCAGATGCTGAGAAGGTGACTGCAGAAGACGGAAAGGTCATCCTGATTGATGAGCATCTGGCCGATGACGATGCCATGAGCTATGACATGGACCGGGAAAGCGATCAGTGGGCACTGGCTGACTATGTTGCCAAGGGCATTGAGGTTCTGGACAACGATACCGGCTTCTTTATGATGTGCGAAGGCGGCAAGATTGACTGGGCCTGCCACGCCAATGATGCCGGTGCTACCGTCACCGATACCCTGGCTCTGGCGGACGCCGTTCAGGTTGCTGTGGATTTTGCCAAGGAGCATCCCGAAGAGACCCTGATTCTGGTCACCGGCGACCACGAAACCGGCGGTCTGACCATCGGCTTTGCCGGTACTGACTACGATACTTACCTGGATAACCTGACCAACCAGAAGATTTCCTACGCTCAGTTCGACGAGCAGTACGTTGCCTCTTACAAGGAGAACAAGACCCCCTTTGAAACCGCTATGAAGGACGTGGAAGAACTGTTCGGTCTGAAGATGACCGGCGAGGAAGGCAATCGGCTGGTGCTGACGGAGTACGAAGTGGAGCGGCTGCGCACTGCTTACGAACTGGCAGTTGCCGAGGAAACTCCTGAGTACACCCAAGAGCAGTATGTCCTCTACGGTACTTACAACCCCTTCAGCGTCACCGTTACCCACATCCTGAACAACAAGTCCGGCATTGACTTCGCCAGCTACTCCCACACCGGTCTGCCGGTAGCGGTCTTTGCTGACGGCAACGGCGCAGAAGAATTCAACGGTTACTACGACAATACCGATATCTTCAACAAGCTGGCTGCCATGCTGAATGTTCAGTAACCAATAAACAAATCTCGAACAAAACAAGGGGCGGTGTATGCCGCCTCTTGCTTTCTCATTGGAGGAACTATGCATTTTTCATCTTTGCGGGAAAAGTATCCCACACTGCTGCCGGTGGTTCTGGCACTGATTCTGCTTATAGGGCTGCTGGCACTGCCTACCGGATTTGAAGGGGCGCTGACCTATCAGAACGCGGACCGGGTGAAGGCGGAAGTGCTGGCTACAGACGAAAGCTATATCGTGGACACCGGACTGATTCGCTCCGGCGAGCAGAGATGCCGCCTGCGGATTCTGGGAGGACAATTCGCCGGGCAGGAGACCGACGGTGTTAACCGGCTCAATGGTTCTCTTGAGCAGGATAAGCTGTTTTCTGTGGGAGATATCGCATTCGTGGCCATCAGCCACAGCAACGGAGAAATCACAGCCGTGACCATGACCGACCATTACCGGCTGGACAAAGAGGCGATTCTGGCAGGGCTGTTTCTGCTGCTTCTGGTTTTATTTGCGGGAAAAACGGGACTCAGAGCAATATTGTCCTTTGTGGTGACCATTCTGCTGATGTGGAAAATTCTGGTTCCGTGTCTTCTGAAAGGATATAACCCGGTGTGGATTGCATTGGGCCTGGTGACGGTTCTGACTTTTTTGGTGCTCAGTCTGATCTACGGATGGGACAGACGCTGCGTTGCCGCATCCGGCGGCGCGATTCTTGGCATTCTGGTTACGGCGATTCTGGGATATGTGTTTACGGACCTGTTCAAAATCCATGGCGCCGTTATGGAGTCCAGCGAAAGCCTGCTCTATGCCGGTTATCAGCACTTGAACCTGACCCAGATTTTTGTGGCATCCATTTTCCTGGGGTCTGCCGGTGCGGTTATGGACTTGTCGGTGGATATCTGCTCTGCGGTATACGAGGTGGTGCAGAAACGCCCGGATATCTCAGCCCGGGAAGCGATTTTCTCCGGCTTTGCAGTGGGAAGAGCGGCCTGTGGCTCCACCACGACCACGCTGCTGCTGGCTTACTCCGGAAGCTATATTGCGCTTTTGATGGTGTTTATGGCCCAGGGCACGCCGGTGGAATTTATTCTCAACTACAAATATGTTGCCGCGGAGATTATTCACACCATTGTAGGTTCCTTCGGGCTGGTAACCGTTGCGCCTCTGACTGCCATTACCAGTGGCCTGCTGTTTACTGGAAAGAAACGTTGATTTATCCGCTGCCAAACCCCCCGGGAGAAGAATCCTGGGGGTTTGCGATATTTTGAGAAAATACTTGCCATTTTCCTGGAATGTGTTATACTGTTCCTATGTTCACAAAAATGGCGGTGACTAAGTACATGAACACACAAGCGTACGATATCTTGAACACGCTGAAGCATATGCCCTTTTCCAGCCAGCGTGCCCTGGCCCAGGCAAGCGGTCATTCCCTGGGAATGGTAAACAGGTGCGTCAAGGACCTGACCCAGGCGGGATACCTGGATTCCTGCGGCGCTCTGACGGAGCAGGCACGAGAGCTGTTTTGCCGGTGCCGCCCCCAAAATGCGGTTATTCTGGCGGCTGGATTTGGTATGCGCATGGTTCCCATCAATTTGGAAACCCCCAAAGCGCTGCTGGAAGTCAACGGACAGCGGTTGATTGAGCGCATGATTTTGCAGCTGCAGGAAGCGGGTATCCGGGAAATCTATGTGGTTGTGGGCTTCATGAAGGAGCAGTTTGAGTACCTGATTGACCAGTTTGGTGTTACCTTGGTGGTAAACTCCCAATATGCCGGGAAGAACAATCTTCATTCCCTGGCTCTGGTGGGGGAGAAACTGGGCAATTCCTTTATCGTTCCCTGTGACCTGTGGTGCAGGGAGAATCCGTTTTGCGCCAATACCCTGTACTCCTGGTACATGGTCAGTGACCGGATTGTCCCGGAGAGTACGGTGCGGGTCAATCGAAAGATGGAACTGGTGACGGTTCCCCGGTTCTCCGGCGGAAACGAAATGCTGGGCATTTGCTACCTGCTGCGGGAGGACGCCGACCGAATCCGAACGAACTTGACCCGCCTGTGCCAGGACAGCCGAAATGAAGGCCTTTTCTGGGAAGAAACGCTGTATGAGGGAAACCGGATGACAGTCTGGGCCAGAGTGGCGGCCTCGGATGCGGTGGTGGAGATCAATACCTATGAGCAGCTGCGGGAGCTGGATGGGGACTCCAACCATCTGAAATCCGATGCTATTGGGGCCATTATGCAGACCCTGAAGGTGCAAAATCCGGAAATCGTGGATATCACGGTTCTGAAAAAGGGAATGACCAATCGTTCGTTCCTTTTTACCTGCCGGCAAAAAAAGTACATAATGCGCATTCCTGGGGAAGGTACCGACCGCATGATAAACCGCAGGCAGGAAGCGGCTGTTTATCAGAAGATTTCCAACCAGCAGCTTTGCGACACGGTGGTGTATCTGAATCCGGAAAATGGATATAAAATCACGGAATATCTGGAAAATGCCCGGGTTTGCAACCCCAATAGCTTGCCTGACCTGAAAAAAGCCATGCAGCTGCTGCGAAGATTCCATGCAAGCCAATGCCAGGTGGAGCATTGCTTTGACCTGTTTGGCCAGATTGATTTTTACGAATCGCTGTGGAATGGAAATGGCTCTGTCTATCGGGATTATGAGAATACCAAGAAAAACGTACTGTCCCTGAAACCGTACATTGAAAGCCATATTTCCCAATGGACCCTGACCCACATCGATGCAGTGCCGGATAATTTCCTCTTTGTCCCCGACGGAAACGGGGAGGAGCGGGTGGTTCTGATTGACTGGGAGTACGCTGGAATGCAGGACCCCCATGTGGATATCGCCATGTTCTGCCTGTACGCCATGTATGACCGGGAAGAGACTGACCGACTGATTGATCTCTACTTTGACAACCAGTGCCCGGAGAAAATTCGTACCAAAATCTATTGCTACATGGCAGTATGCGGCCTTTTGTGGAGCAACTGGTGTGAATACAAGCGAAACCTTGGCGTGGAATTTGGCGCCTATTCCCTGAAACAATATCGCTACGCCAAAGACTATTATAAACTTGCCGCAGAGAGGATGAAAGCGCATGCAGACAATGCAGACCAGCACAGTTGAACGGGCTATCATTATGGCCGCAGGCATGGGAAAGCGGATGCAGCCGGTGTCCCTTCATACGCCGAAGCCGCTGATTTGTGTCAACGGCCGCAGAATGATTGATACCGTGATCGACGCCCTGCACCGGAACGGGATTTTTGAGATTTATGTGGTGGTGGGATACCGGAAAGAGCAGTTTTCCGACTTGCCGAACCAGTATCCCGGGCTGACACTGATTGAAAACCCCTATTACGACAGCTGCAACAACATTTCGTCTCTCTATGTGGCCAGGGAACATCTTGCCAACGCCATGATTCTGGACGGAGATCAGATTATTTACAATCCTGACATCCTGAATCCCAGCTTTACCCGCTCCGGGTACAATGCAGTTTGGACCGAGGAACAGACGGAGGAATGGCTGATGACGGTGCACGATGGCATCGTCACCGGCTGCAACCGTACCGGAGGAAAAGAAGGCTGGAAACTATACAGCGTTTCCCGATGGAATGAAACGGACGCCAACAAACTCAAACACCACCTGGAGGTGGAATTTGTCCAAAAACAAAACCGTCAGATCTACTGGGACGATGTAGCCATGTTCTGCTATCCCGGGGAATATACCCTGGGGATTTACCCAATGCAGGAGGAAGACATTCGGGAAATTGACAGCTTTTCCGAATTGGCAGCCCTGGACAGCAGCTATCGCAGCATGGCAGAGGGAGGGGCAGAATGAAGAAAGAAGGTACACCTCGGGGCACATGGAAAGAAATTGACTGGATGATTACCCTGGTTCCTCTGGTCAGTGTTATCGGGTTGTGTATTTTGTTTTTCCGGATGCCGGAACAGTCCAATGAAGTGCTGAGCCAGATTCGCTTTTTCCTGGGAGATACCCTGGGGGTATACTATCTGG
>USHP01000040.1 GCA_900554625.1 uncultured Eubacteriales bacterium
AGCCGGAAATTACCCCGGTGATTACAACTGAGCAAACCCAGGTACATGTCAAAACAGCCGATGAATTCCTGGCTGCCCTTGCTTCGGACACGGAAATCATTCTGGATGCAGAGATGATCGACCTGAGCACCTCCGTGGGCTACGGTGTCAAAAGCACTGACCGTTATTACTGGTTTGAAGAGTTTGACGGACCGGCGCTGTACATCACAAACCTGTCCAATCTGACGATCCGCGGCGGCGGGGAAACCCATGATGACAATGTAATTTCTGCAACTCCCCGTTACGCAAACGTTCTGAACTTTGAAAACTGTTCCAACATTATGGTTACCGGATTTACCGCAGGTCATGCGGAAGAGCCTGGTTCCTGCATCGGCGGTGTCCTTAGATTTATCAACAGTCAGGACGTTCTGGTTCAGGATTGCGGCTTGTTCGGCTGCGGTACAATGGGTGTAATCGGCGAAAGCAGCAAGAACATGCAGATTGTCGGCAATGACATCTACGACTGCAGTGTGGGCGGTGTTGACGTTTCAAACTGCGAGAATGTCAACATTGACAGCAACACGTTCCGTAATCTGGGGACCGAAGAATACCCGGGATTGGAAATCCGGGTGTACGGCTGTGTAAATATCACCCGCGATGGTGAACCCGTACACGATTTCAGTCCCCGGTACTGATATTTCAAAAGGAGGCAGAAAAATGAAAACCCCAAAAATCTTTGAAAGCGAATACCGTTTCTGCCTGCTGCTTTGGGAAAACGAACCCATCAACTCCACCAAACTGGTGGCCCTGTGCAAAGAGCAGCTGGGCTGGTCCAAAGCCACCACCTATACCGTAATTCGCCGCCTGTCGGAGCGGGGCGTGGTCAAGAACGAAAACACCATGGTCAGCACCCTGGTTTCCAAAGAGGACGCCCAGAAGTCCCGATTGGAAGAGATGGTGGAAGAGACCTTTGAAGGCTCTATCCCCGCCTTTATTGCCGCCTTCTCCCGGAGCAAGAAACTGTCCCAAGAGGATGTGGAGCAGCTGCAGGCGCTGATTGACAGCTATCAGGAGGAATAAGTTATGACTGCCTTTTTTCAGAATGTGCTGAGCGCCAGCTTTCATGGCAGCATCGTCATTCTGGCGGTTTTGGTATTGAGGCTGGTGCTGCGAAAAACACCGAAAAAATTCATCTGTTTTCTGTGGGTGCTGGCTGGATTGCGGCTGCTGATGCCCATTCCCGTACAGAGCGGATTCAGCCTGCAGCCGAAAAGCATCACCCTTCCCATTTCTTTGAACCTGTCCAAAGTGCTGCCCTTTGTATGGCTGGCAGTGGCGGTGGCCATCGCCGTTTACAGCTTCTGGTCCTATCTGCATCTGCGCAAAAAAGTGCGGGATGCGGTGCAGGTTCCCGGGGGATGGGAGTCTGATCGTATTGACACCGCCTTTGTGCTGGGCTTTATCAAGCCCAAGATTTACATACCCACCGGCATGTCCGATAATACCCGGGACCAGATTCTGGCCCACGAGCGCACCCATCTGGACAAGGGTGATCACTGGATCAAAATGATCGGCTTTCTGGCCCTGGCGCTGCACTGGTTCAATCCCCTGGTTTGGGTCAGCTATATCCTGCTGTGCAAGGACATTGAAATGGCCTGTGACGAGCGGGTAGTTCAGTTTATGGAACTGGAGGAGCGGAAAGCCTACTCTGCCGCCCTGCTCAAGTGCAGCACCAAGCAGGTACACTATGCCGCCTGCCCCGTTGCCTTTGGTGAGGTCAGTGTAAAATACCGCATCAAGTCCGTATTGAATTACCGCAAGCCCAGCTTCTGGATTAGCCTGTTGGGTGTACTGGCCATCTGTTTTGTGGCGCTGTGCCTGGTAACCAGTCCCAAGGAAACCGAGCAGGTGTATGTGGATCCTCAGGAACAGCTTGAGGAAAACAGCAAGGAAGATCCCGCCGACTTTACCCCTGCGGTGCTGCCGGAGTTGGAACCCAACCCGGATTGGGGCGTGGATATTTTTATGGATGTTACCTCCCCCACCGGCGGCACTCTGGTCTACAAAGTGGAAGAGCGCTTTGCTGCAGCTTCCGAAGAAATGAAAATGCATGACGCCGCCATTGACCGCTGGAACGGAACCCAGTGGGAGCCGGTGACTGGCCTCTCCCAGAAGCCTTTGATCCGAAATGACAGCGGAATCGGTTTTGCCGTCAGCCGGGACGAAGCTGTAAACTATTTCCCGGAGGAGCTGGACTGGTCTATGATCTATGGTTCCCTGCCCGCCGGGGATTATCGGCTTCGTTTAACCATTGACAGTGTATCGGACTCTGCAGAATTCCAGACGGCATTCCACATTTATCGGGAAGAATTGCCTGCGGAGGAAGAAGCTGCCCTGGCTCGGTGCACTGCTGCGCTGGATACGCTTCGCAACAGCGATAATTACTCTCTGCTCTTTTCTGAGTACGATCAGGATGGAAATGTCTCTCCGGTCATGCGGCTGATTCGAGACTATAATCAGTATAGTGTAGAGTATCTGTACGGTGAATTCTGCATTGCCAGCGCAGTTCAGGACATGCCGATTTATGCTGAGCAAGATTGGGATGCACCTTTCCGCCTTGACCAGAACCGCCGCTATCTGTTCCCGGAGGGACAGTCCACCATCACCCAGGACGAAATCCGCTTCCGTTCCGTGTGGTCAGACTATGCCGGGACTTCCTATCGGGGTACGGATACCTTCCTGTTCAATCAGGATGGCAGCCTGAAATCCATTGAACATCTAGAAGAAACCGTTGATGAAAACGGAACCGTAGTATCCAAGAAAATCAATCGTGTTGAAAAGGAAGGTGCATCCGGTTCTATCCTGTATAACAAAGAGACATATGCTTATGCAGACTCTTTTGACGATATGAGAAATTCTCCCTGGGGAATCCTCTTCAGAGTAGATGATGACCTGCTGTCCCCCGCCGGCGGAGAAGTGTGGTTCAGTTGTGATGCCGTTGGCGTCTCCAATTACTACACCGATGGAAACTACTGGCTGGAAAAGAAAAACGGCAGCCGCTGGGAACGTCTTGTCAGCGAAACTACAGAGGCCAGTTTTGGTGAGGAAACCATTTCCATTCGCAGCCGGACCGAAACGCGAAACGTAGATTGGGCAAGCACCTATGGAGAATTGGAACCCGGGGTCTATCGGATGGGAAAGCACTTTTACAATGGTGAAGAATCCATCATCCAGTATTCCGAATTTGCCATTTACCCGGTAGGTGGCGTTTACGGAGAAGGCGCCGAGGAAGCCATTGCTCGGGTAGATGCCGCCATCGCCAAGCTGCAAAGCGGGAATTACCGGGTTGAAAAATGGGATATCTCCAATTCCAAATATGATTCTGCCCCCAAAATGAAAGAAGTGATCTGGAAATATGGCGAGACTGTTGTAAATGATTTTTATAAACAGGAAACCTATACTCACAGCTCTGCACCAACGCCAGGAGATTTCCTGTATGATGATTGGATAAAACGGGATCTTTTTGATTCTGCATATGACAGCACTTACTTCCCGAAAGGATACGGTGTGATCAGTGATTCGGAAATCCGCTTTGTTTATTCTTATTCCCACAATGCTGCTGACAATCCCGCCAGACTATACACCTATCGCTTCGACGAAAGCGGGAACCTAACCGAAATTCTGGAGGAATCCTGTGATTCCATGTGGAATGGCTATACAACCCATTATATCATCACGGACACTCCCGAGAGTGAAATTGCTTCCGCCGTGGAGGAGCGGCAAGTCTGGATTGCCCAGCAGATGGCGCAACGATCCTAGAAAGAAAAGGTGATTTTATGGCATCGGAAAACAAATCAGCTCCCATGAAAACCGTCTGGATTGACGAAAACAATCGAATCATTTCTTTCAGCACCATGGAACACGCACAGGTGTACTGCGCCGAAGAATCGGTATTCTGGAAGCGGATTCTGATTCTGATGCGGGAAAAGTACAAAGTGCAGTAATCACCCAAACGGCCCGGCGAAGATTGTTCGCCGGGCCATGATATTTTTGTAGCTTTTTATCACAATGTACGATATAATGCAGATAGAAACAGGCACACCTGAAGGAGGGATATGCTATGACATATGGTTATTCGATGAATTCTTTTGACTCCTCATTTTCTCTGTTTTCCGGGATGTTTACCATCATTTTTCTTCTGGCCTTGGGAATCCTGCTGGCCACCATCATCAAGGGAATTATGCAGTGGGGCAAAAACAACGCTTCTCCCCGGCTGACGGTCAGCGCCACCGTTGTGGCAAAGCGCACCGATGTCACCCGGCGGCATGGAAGCAGCATCGACAATCATCACACCTTCTCCTCTACCCGGTACTATGTGACATTCCAGGTGGAAAGCGGTGACCGGATGGAACTGGAAATGGAAGGAAATCAGTTCGGTCTGCTGGCAGAGGGCGACCGTGGCAATCTCAGCTTCCAGGGTACCCGATATCTGGGTTTTGAACGAACATAATCCCTTTTCCGAAAAAAGTCCGGCACGCAGCTTTGGCTGCGTGCCGGTTTTTTTACGGTTTTTCAAAGACCATGTCGCCGATAAGATTCTTGTCCCAGTCGTAGAAATGG
The DNA here is from genome assembly GCA_900554625.1 of uncultured Eubacteriales bacterium. GTDB lineage: Bacteria > Bacillota > Clostridia > Oscillospirales > Oscillospiraceae > Faecousia. The sequence goes on from USHP01000040.1 coordinate 4,600, forward strand.
AGGGTCAAGGTATCCGTCACCGTACCCTGGCAGTTAGAATAGGTTGCATACCAGTTCCCATCAGGGCCCATCATGGCACCACCGGCAGAGATGGTAATCTGGTCGCTGTCCACTTTCATGATTTCGCCACGCGCCTGCTCATCGGTTACCGTCTCCTGATAGCGGAGGGTAATACCCATAGGTGTTTGCGATATGGTAACTTCCTCCACATGCAGACCAGGTATAGCATCGGGGTCAACAGCCTTCAGTGTAATGACTTCCGATTCGGGAACCGCTGTCAGGGTGATGGGGAGCTCCAGCCGCTCCACCTCTCCGGCTTCGTTACTGGCATATACGGTACAAGTAGCTTCCAGTTCCGTATCCGTGACGGTCTTGTCTGATTCAATCAGGATTTTCATTTCCGAATCCGAAACATTGACAGTGGTCTGGCTGGCCACCGAAATACCCAGTGCCTCCCGATCTCCAACATCTGCGCCTACCATCAACAATTCTTTTCCTTGAGCCCGGGCATACTCTTCCAAAGTCTGATCTCCTTCCAAGCCAATTACACCAACACTGTCTTGGGGCATAACTTCGGGGGCTATGATATACTTGTCGCCACCAGAAACGGTCACAGTCACATAAATCTTGCCAATATCACACAGCGACTCCGTTACTTTGGCACTCCACCCTTCTTCCGCTGCAGCCGTTGCCGTTTGCTGCTGGATGTAGGGTTCCGCTTCCTGGGGCAGCTCCCGATTGTATGTCCGGAACAGTTCCCGCAGACCCCAGAGGTTGGCTGCATAGGCTGTTGCTGCCAAGGCAAAGACCAGGCATGCTGCCAGAATCAGCGCCAGGAATTTTCTGGACTTGCTTCCTTTTGTTCTATGTTCATACTTACCCATTTTTGCCGTCCTTTCCGGGGCATGATGCGCAGCTTTCTCCGGAGCGGTCATGGTTTCAACAATGTACTTTTCGTCAATATCGCTCAAGGCTTTGGAAATCCACTTACGATTCACGCAATCATCCCCTCCTTGTGTAAATAGTCCTGCAATTTTTTACGCAAACGGAAAAGACGTACAGAGGCGTTATGGGGTTTCCAGTCCAGGTCCTGGGCAATCTGGTTGATGCTGTCTCCATACCAGTAACGCCGCAGGAACAGATACCGGTCTTCCTTGGATAATCCCTTGAGAAATGCGTTGAGATACCGGGTCAGCTCCTTGGCATCGTACTCCGATTCCACGGTGGATAGAGCCGGGATGGTCTGCTCCAGTTCATCCAAGGCAAGATCGTAGTAGCTGTTGCGCTTGGCGGCGGTATTGGCATGGTATCGGCTCAGACTTACGTTCCGGGCAATCCGGCAGGCGTATGCTCCCAGATACTTGGGACGCTGGGGAGGAATCCGATCCCAGACACGCAAGTATGTATCATTGGTACACTCTTCCACGTCCTGGTGGTTTTTGAGAATATTGGTTACCACGTTTCTGATTGCCGCTCCGTATTTGAGAATCAATTCTGTGATGGCCTGTTCCGAGCGCTCAAAGAACAGGTCAAGGATTTCTTGATCTTTCAAACACAACACATCCTTTCCGTTACACCTATATAGTGCGGATTGAAACGTGGATATCTCACATAAATTGAAAAATTTTGTCAGAAACAAGCGCCCGGCCTTCGGGGGAAGGTCAGGCGCTGATAAGGTAAGGGTTACATTTTCTCAAACTGTTCCACGGCGGTAACAAAAACCGTGGCACCGCCGACGGCCACAGAGGACATGGGCAGACCCATCTCCAGATCCATGCCATTGGGCATCATGGGCAGCGGAGCCTCCACCGTCCGTTTGCGGCTGTTGGCACGGATAATATCCAACGCCTGGGCTACCCGGTCATCTTCGGTACCCATCAGCAGCGTCGTGTTGCCGCTGCGCAGAAAACCGCCGGTGGTGCTCATCTTGGTAAAATAGAATCCACCTTCGCGCAGGCCGCTGCAAACAGCATCGCTGTCGTTGCTATTGATAATTGCGGTAATCATTTTCATGGTCGTATCTCCTTTTCCTTTCATCGGTAAAACCGCATCTTCATGGCACCATTGTACCCCGATTGGGCCCCGGTGTAAAGGAGAAAGTTTTTGTTTTGGTTGTTTTTCATGCTTTCATCCAGAGGCAGCAACCGTAACGGTATTAAGAAAACAGCATCTCGTAATTCTCCGCCGGGTATGCAACCCATTGAGGGGCCGGTTTGCTGCTTTGCGCATCCCAAAGTGCGTCAAATTCTTCCCTGGTAATTTTAGAACCATTTTGCATACAGCGCACCTGACCATCTCTTTCTTCCGACCAAAATTGGTAGCTATACTTCGTCTGTCCCTGGGCAAAATCGATTGTTGCCGTTCCACTGTTAGATGCGCTATTTGACCAAACAAATGTACCATCCGCCTTAATCTCATACATCTGTCGATAGGAAAACTCATATCCTCGAATACTGCCATCCTCTTCCCGATGAAGTACCAGCACACCATAGTCACTGGCTCCCGTGTAAATCCGGAGAATAACTTCCGGAATATGATCTTGCTCCAAATCCACAATGCAGAACTCCGGAATGGTGACAGCTACCTGGCTTCTTTCAGAAAAATACTGGCAATAATCAGAAATTGACATGATTGTTCCCTGAGAATCCGTAAAAGCAGAATTTCCTGACAATATGTGAGAAAGAAGTGCAGCGTTCTCTTGAGCAGTGTTGGATTGATTATTCAGTCCATAGTCGGAGACTTTCCACTGCCCGTTCTCCCAAACCAGGGTAATACTCAGATATTTCAAATTCTCCGAATCCCGAAGTTCAACAATTGCAGACACTTCACCATTTTGCGCCATGTTGGAAACAATGTTGTCCATTCCTTTCAGCGTGTAGGATTCTAGGCCATCCGGATCCTCATATCCCAAAACATCTTGCGAAAAATTCACAGCTAAGTTAGCAGACAAATATTGTGCCATCCAACTGGTATCATTCTGCAAATAAGCTTCTGTGAATTGGTTTGCAACGGTTTCCGGGTCAGCCAATGCATTCTCATTGGTTTGGGGCAAAGCAGCTGTTCCTTCCAGGTAGCGCAGAAGGGTATCTGCCCGTTCCTGCGCCATCGTTGCTGCGGCATCATTGACTACCAAACCGGTCATCGAACCGCCATCCAATTCCGCAGCTTTTTGTTCCATCAATACTTTCTTTTCTGCACTCCAGTTCATTTGCTCCGCAAAAATTGCCTGCAGCGTTTCCTGATCTTGTGTCTGCTCCAAAGCTGTCCAGAGCTTCTCCAGGGTTTCCAGCCACAGGGTATGCCGCTGTCCGGCAAGTGTATTCATATCGCTCTGGGTAAGGCTTCCGTCGGTCATGAGGGTATTTGTTATCTGTTCACTTTCTCCTTTGGCCTTTTCAACTTCCTGGCGGGCTGCTTCCACAATGGCATTCTGATCCCCAATACCATTGGCTTTGGGTTCAAAGGTTGTCAGAATACGCTGGAAGTGCATGCCATGGCCTTCTGCAGCTTCCAGAAAATACCGGATGATGATGTGGTAGGTGCCCTGTTCTCCATTTTTTCGGAAGTAGTGATATTCTATGGGCGAATCCCATGCAGTTCCGTTCTGAGCCGAGAAGTAAGTCCAGGAATCTTCCCTACCCTGCAAAATATAGGAAACTGTTTCCCAGTTTCCGACCATCTGGTCACGGGTTTCTTGCGCCAATTCCATAGGCTGCCGGTTTGGCAGTTCCCGTATCTCCATTTCGCATGCCGGTGTCACTTCCTGAATGGGGCGCAGATAATAAACGCCATTTTCCTGGGTCATCTGGTAGGTAGATTCAAACTCCATTGTGAAACCTGGTTCCGTCTGCGTTTCTTGCGTTGTTTCTCCTGTTGTCTCTTCCGTGGGGTCGGCATACTGGTTCTGCTCCTGGGTCTTTTCCAGGAAGGTAGAGAAGTACTCGATCCATTGGGTAAAGTATCCTCTTCCTGCCAACGTTGCCAGAAGCAAAGCTACAGCCGCTGAAAGAATCAGAAATTTCTTGAATCCTTTCTTCTTCCGTTTTTCATTCTTTCTTGCCTGGTAGGGATATTGTTCTTCCGTTGGCACCAAGGTCAGCGGCTGCTGGTCTTTCTCTTTTAACCCCTTTTCCGCTTTCGGTTGCTTGGAGGACTGTCCCCCATTTTTTGCTTCCAAAATATACGAGTCTCGAATGGAGCCAAACACTTCCAGAAAATCCATGGTTGTCATCAATATCCCTCCTTTTGCAGGTACTTGTTCAGCTTGCCTCTGGTACGGTGGAGCATGGACACAACTTTGCTTTGGGAAAATCCGAATTGCTCCGCAATTTCCTGAGAACTATCCAGATACCAGTACCGGCACACAAATACTTTCCGTTCCGTTTCCGACAGGCTGCCCAGAAAGTGATTGATGCTTCGCAGCAGTTCTTTTCTGGCGTACGCATCTTCTGTGCTTTCCGTACTGGAAATACACTCTTCCAGTTCCTCCAGTGCCAGGGGAACCTCCCCGCCCCCTCTTTTCTGGGTCATGCGGGCTTTCCATCGGTCCAGAGAAATATGGCGGGTGATCTTCCCCAGAAACGTTGCCAGTACCGAAGGGCACCGGGGCGGTATATTATTCCAGGCAGCCAGATATGTATCATTTACACTTTCTTCGGAGTCCTCCCGATTGGTCAAAATATGATAGGCGATTTTGTAGCAGTAATGACCGTACTTTGCCGAGGTCTCCGTGATGGCTTGCTGGGAGCGTTCAAAGTACAGGTCAATAATTGCGCTGTCTTCCATGATGCAGTCCTCTCTTTCTATTGCCTTCACCTATCTACTAGAGAAAAAATGAAAACCGTTGCAGAAATTCAAATAAATTTTGCAAAAAGGCCGGACAAGGGTTTGCCTTGCCCGGCCTTCGTTCCGCCCAAAACTGGAGTTTGGGTCATTGCAGACCCATGATAAAAACTGCCAGCGCCAAAATCGGCAGAATCGCCCAGGAAACATATCTGCCAGCAATCTCCAAGTCAGAAGGTTCCACCCGATCTGCGTCCTGAACCCGAAAGAACAGCCAAAGGTAAAACAGTTCATCCGCAAACAAAACAGAAATCACGGTAAGCCCGCTGATAAACACACCGTATAACCATCCAGCCCATTCCCCTTTATGCGTCAACGTCGGGCCAGCCATCAGATCCAGAATATCCACGGCAGATGGCTCCATGGGGTCAACTTTCTTCCCATTTTCATAAACTTCCGTTCCGTTTCCTGCCACCACCGTAACTCGTATATCGGCTGAACTTCCGTCTTCATAAAACACCAACCGTCTTTCCCCGTAATTCCGGATGCCGCCGCGGAAGAAAATCTCCTGCCCACAGCGCAGCTCGACTCCGGTCATATTCTGGGCCATTGAATTATCCTCAGGTATCGCTGTAGGGTCTTCTGTTGCTGTATAGGGTCCATAGGTCTGATCTGCGTACTGGAAGGTTACGGTCTTATCGGCGGATACCGTAAATCTGGCAGGCTTTCCTCGTACCTTTCCGGAATACACCATGCTGTCGTTTTCCTGAGAAGGAACAAGGATGGCACCCTTGTAGGCAAAGCCAACACGGGAGATTGTCATAGGATATACTGCTGTAAAGATCAGCACAATAATTACTGACAAGATCAAAACGCCCTTTTTAAAGCGGTTTAATTCTTTGATTCTTTCCATATTCGTCCCCTCTCCCATATTTTGAACGTGTTAGTTAAACAACCTGGACTCCGTCCGAAATATGGGACAATTTACCCA
>USHP01000041.1 GCA_900554625.1 uncultured Eubacteriales bacterium
AAGCACTTAAGGGCGGCGAATTGCTGGAGGGCATCGTGGAGGCGGATGAGGCATAGTTGTCGCCGACGAAACGATGGTATTCCAGTCTGGTATAGTGTCCATTCCCCTGGGAGGTGTGGGACGCAAAGATTACACCAATGATGTCGCCATTGCTGTCCTTCGCCGTGATCCCGAAGTCACCCGGGAAGATATAATCCCAGGTATCACCATTCCACTTGATGACCATGCCGCCGAGTCGCACCGCATCCGCGAACTTGTCCGGCAGCTTCTTCAGAAGATCATCTGCAATCTGCTGCAGATAGTCTGCTCGTGGAGATCCAGAAATCGTAATTCCGATATCCAGCATATCCAGCTTTGCCCGGGTATCAGAGATGTGCTTTGCCATGTTGACAGTTTCAATGTCATCGCTTTTGCTCAGCCAAGGCGGTTTTCCTGTTGATATATCATCCCACAGTTTGATGGCTCTGATCATCTCTCTGGATGTGATAAGATTGACGCCAAAAACCTTGCCGATATCCGAGTTGGTTGCCAAAAACATGTTATGTATGCTGTAAAAGGAGGCAATCCCCTTATGAAAAGAATAAAATACAGAAATACCGCCATTGTGCTGTGTGCCCTGCTGGCGTTCAGCGGCTGCGGAGCACGGGCAGCCAGCGTGGTGTCCTCGGTCACAGAGACTGCAGTCTCTGCGCAGACTGAGGTCACCACAGTATCTATCCTGGATACCGCCAGTATCTTCAGCGATCGGTATCTGGCGGGAACCTACGATGAGAGTGCGGCCATTTCCATCCAGCTGGGCGGAAACAGTGCCGCCTGCGACTCCGATGCCGTCACCATAGAGGGCGGCCAGATCATCATAGGGAAAGAAGGCGTCTACGTTCTCTCCGGCACCCTCACCGACCGGCAGATCGTGGTAAATGCCGGGGAGACCGACAAGGTGCAGCTGGTCCTGGCAGACGCAGACATTACCAGCAGCACCTCAGCCGCCATCTATGCCCTGGAAGCGGATAAGGTCTTCGTCACGCTGGCGAAGGGAACAGAAAACACCCTGACCAATGGCGGCGAGTATGTATCCATTGACGACAATAATATCGACGCTGTGATCTTTTCCAAGACCGACCTGACTCTCAACGGCTCCGGCAGCCTGACCATCAACGCACAGGCCGGACATGGGGTGGTGTCCAAGGATGAATTGGTCATCACCGGCGGCAGCTATACCATCACCGCCGCCAGCCACGGCCTTTCCGGCAAGGACAGCATTGCTATCGCCGACGGCACCTTTTCCATCACATCCAGCAAGGACGGAATCCATGCGGAAAATGCGGATGATCTTTCTCTGTGTACCCTCTACATCGCCGATGGAAGCTACACCATTGATGCCCAGGGGGACGCCGTCAGTGCCTAGGGAGCTCTTCAAATTGACGGTGGTACCTTTGATCTATATACCGGAGAAGGCAGCGCCAGCGTGGACATGACAGCCAGCGACGATTTCGGCCCCATGGGCGGTAGTCCCCGGGGCGAAATGGGTACCCAGACAGAGGTAACTGCTGCACAGACAACGGAGGACTCCGTCAGTCAGAAGGGCATCAAAGGTGAAAGCACCTACACCATCAACGGGGGCATTTTCACCATCGACAGTGCGGACGACTGTATCCATGGGAGTGGAGAGATGCTCCTTGCCGCCGGGGAATTTACTCTGAGCAGTGGCGATGACGCCATACACTGTGACGACGCCCTCACCATCCAAAGCGGCACCTACACCATCCCCTACTGCTATGAGGGCATTGAAGGACTGTCCATCACCATTGAGGGCGGAACCTTCGACATTACCTCCAGCGACGACGGTCTCAACGCCGCCGGCGGTGCGGATAGTTCTGGTTTCGGTGGTTTCGGTGGCAGGCTCCAGGATGCCTTTGCTGCAGGCTCTGACAGCTTTATTACCATCAACGGCGGTACCTTTACCATTGTTTCCTCCGGTGATTGCGTTGATTCCAACGGTTCACTGACGATTAACGGCGGCAGCTTGAATCTAACCTGCAATGGCAACGGCGACACCGCCCTGGACTGTGATGGTACCTACACCAATAATGGCGGCGAAGTTACCACCAATGACGGCTCGGAGAACAATCCGGGGCAGATGGGCGGCGGCAAAGGCAGTGGTCAGTCCGGCGGTGGAAGGCAGGATATCACAAATGGCGGTGGACGTCCTGATCGGCAGTCCGTTCCCTCCATCCCGGACAATGGAAGTGACTACGAGATCATACGTCCCTGACCTGCGCATATACAGCAATTGTGCTAACCATATGTTCACGTAGCTGTGACATTTCCGGCTCGTATTTGGCATTCGTTCTTGACCTCCAGCAATAGGCCATAACAAAATAAGTAAGGCAGAGAATACTTCCCTGCCTTACTTATTTTTATCTGCATCATCTTTATTGGAAATCCTGTTTAACTATCCACTTGGCGTAACTCTTTGCAACTCACTTCTGCTCCAATGCACGGTTTACTTTTTTCTCTTCCCATTTGATGTAGCCATAAAAAAATCCAAAAATCATCAAATACACCACAGCGAATACCGGTAAGATTGCCACAAGAATCCGACCAAGGCTTTGGACATATCCGCAAACCATCACAGCTCCTACGGTGATGGCAGCACAGCACAGGCAATGCAGCCCCAGGATTGCTGGTATTCCCATAGACTCCTCTTTCCGAAACAGCAAGTAGGAAATCACGCCATAGAGAGCCGAAGCAACTGCCCAGGTCAGAAACTCTCGAATCACGGGATTGAAACCACCAATGACCATCATACAAATCAGAGTAACAGGGAAGCCAATTCCCATTCCCATAATCATGGATTGAATAACAGATGTTCTTTTCATAACAGATACCTCTTAAATTTTATCTTTGAATGCTTTGAAGTACTTTCGGGAAATGGTCAGAGATTCCTTGCGATTTTTCAGCTTTATCCGGTAGTTGCCGCTGAATTCTGCCTGAATTGAGCGGACACAGTCGATATTCACAAGGACGCTTTTGTTGATCTGGGCAAAGTTCCGCGACGGTAGTTGCTCCATTAGTTCATAGAGTTTTTGCCTGGCTTCGTAAGCGTCACTTTTGGTATAGACCAAGATCTTGTTTGCGCTGGTTTCGACGAAGACAATGTCATTGTAATCCAGAATGACCTGCTCCTCTTCGGCGAATACCATCACTTTGCTTCGATTTTCCTTTTGATTCAAAAACTGAAGCACAGAGAGGATTTGTGGATCTGTAACTTTTCCCCGGATGATCAGTTCTGCCTCCGGCAAATCAGCAGACTCCATGGTGATTTTCATATACGCACCCCCCTTCGGATGATGTCCTTAAGAACTGGCATTATTGTAATGCAGAAATAGAAATTTGTCACAGCTTTTGCAGTCAGTGGTTGATTTTTTGCTATAACGTGCAAAAATCCGCTCCCAACCAGATCTCGGACGCTGTCAAAAACTGCGCCGCTGTAAGCAAAGTAAAAAGCAGCGGAAAAGTTCCCCACAGCCCGAAAACAGCAATTTATATGTGGTCAAGGCAGAGACATGGCAATGTGACGAATCTCTCCTACTTTTTCCATTCCTATTTCTTCTCAAAAAACAGAAGCTAAAATATATACTCCAAACTGCACCTAGTCAGCGGACTTAAAATACCGTTAAAAGCACAAGAAGCAGTTGTTTTCGAGCGAAAACAACCGCTTCTTCATAGTTTGAGTGCAAAGATCAAACTTGCGGTATCCTGGTCTGAAAGCGTAAGAGCACGTTTTTTGATTCTTTCCGGTCTTTTTACGCTTTACACGCCAGCCCCGATGTTCAGGCAACTCATCTGTTAAACGTCTTTTTGATTCGGACAAAGATCCGTTCAATACTGTAGGCCACCAGAAAGACCAGCAAAATTGCCACGCCTGCGGTTCCGTAGTCGTATCCCTGCAAGCTGTTGGATATGACATATCCTACGCCGCCGGCTCCCACCATTCCCAGAATGGCACACTCGGAGAAGTTAACCTCCAGACGCATACCAGCCCAGGCTACAATCTGGGATAGTGCGGCAGGAAGCACCGCATTGACAAAAATGGACAGACGGCTGGTGCCCGTAGCCTCCAACGCTTCAATAGTCTCATTGGGGATGCTTTCGAAGCTCTGGGCAAAGGATTTGGTAAAAAAGGCGGTAGTATGCACACACAGCCCCGCCACGCCGGCCTCCGGTCCCATGCCCAGACATACCAGCATCAGCAATACCCAAACCGGTGTAGGCACTGCCCGCAGAAAGGTGAAGAAAGACTGTGTCGCCACCGCCAGCCAAGGCATGCCAAACACATTACGCGCCGCTACTGCACCAAAAAGGATGCCCAGTATCAGGCTATACAGCAAGGAAAGCACCGCAATGGAAATGGTCTCCACCAGCGACGACAGCACCAAATCCATGTTGGCAAAATCCAGATGAGCCAGATCCCAGAACACCGAACCGATTTCCGGTACCCGGGAAGCCATTTTCCCCCAGTCTATGTCAAGATAAATCAGGCTCAGGATAGACAGTACCGTCACGCCGATTAAAAACGCCGGAATAAAGCGGTTGCGCTGACGGCATTTTACCGGGATGGGACGGCGCTTCTGCACTTTGCACTGGCTCTGCACCGCCATGGGAAATTGTAGTGTATCCGCCTTCATTTCAGCAGCTCCTTTCTCAGTTTTCCGGTAATTTGATCCACCACAATGACCATGGCCGCTATCAGCAGAATGATGGTCAGAGCGATGTCATAACGAAACCCCTTGATATACGAGAACAATGTCAGGCCCACACCGCCTCCTCCGACCATTCCCACAATGGTGGAAGCCCGGATATTCACTTCCACGCAGTACAGAAACCAGGAAAGGAAGCCGCTGAGGCACGATGGCAAAATTGCCTGGGCCACTCGCTGCGGGAATGTAGCCCCAACAGCCTGCAAGCTTTCCACACAATCCTGAGACACATCCTCCATCGTTTCCACAAACGCCCGTACCATGAAGGCAAAGCTGGTAATGCACAACGCCACGAAACCCACACCCGTTCCAATACCAAGGGAAGAAAACAGAATGAATGCCCATACCAGTGCGGGAATATTCCGCAGGAATGTGGCGCCGCCTCGAACCATCTTGGCAAACCGCGGGAAAGGAGAAACCTTCTCACTGCCAAACAGTGCCACAAAGAACGCCAGTACCGCAGCCACTGTGGTAGCAGACATAGCCAGTGCCAGCGTCACCAGCACACTGGAGAAGATGCCGGGGATACGGCTTGCTTTTGGCAGGGCCGGGGGCAGAAAATCCTGGGTAATGAATTCCCAGAATGCGTCTGCATTGGCTGCCAAAACCATGGGGTTAAACTCCGTCAGTGCGCTGCACAACACAAACAACACTGCCGCCGCCAGAAGGAAACCGGAATAAATCCGCTTCAAATCACGCGCAATGAGCGGAATTTTCCTGGTCATCACTGTTTCCTCCAATCATCAGATTTTCCCGGGAGGTACCATAGATTTTTTCAATGGTAGCATCATCCAGTTCCTCCGGTCTTCCATCAAATACAATTTTTCCTTTGGACAGGCCAATAATGCGGGTAGAATATTTTAATGCCACATCCAGCTGATGCAAATTCACCATACAGGCAATATTGCGCCTCTGTGTCATGGTCTTCAGCAAATCCATGATAGTCTTGGCGCTGGAAGGGTCCAAGGATGCAATGGGCTCATCGCACAGCAGCAGCTTGGGCTGCTGGATAATGGCTCTGGCAATACCTACCCGCTGCTTCTGTCCGCCGGAAAGGTCACTGGCCCGATTGTAGGCAAATTCTTCCAAGCCCATCTCCTTGAGCAGATCCAGTCCCTCTTGTTTGTCCTCTTCCGTGTAAAGGCCAAACACGCCCTTGAGTCCACTCATATAACCCAGCCGCCCATGGAGGACATTCTGCAGTACCGACAGGCTGTACACCAGATTATAGTTCTGGAAAATCATGCCTACCTTACGCCGCAGCTTCCGCAAACCAGCTCCCCGCTGGGCCGACACTGCCTGGTCATCCAGCCAGACAGTGCCGTCGCTAACGGAAATCAATCGGTTAATGGCCCGCAGAAGGGTGGATTTTCCCGACCCGGAGGGGCCGATGATGGATATGAATTCCCCTTCGGTCACCGTGAAGGACACTCCTTCAAGCGCATGTACGCCATTGGGATAGTACTTGGATACATTGTCAAATCTCAGGATCGGTTTCATCTTGTTCCTCCAGTGAATCTTTCGGGTTAAAACTCGTTGATAATCTTATTGAGCTCAATGATTTCCTCATAATCGCTCATATCGCATTCCACGAAGCGGGCACCAGGAACCTTAATAACATCGGCAAAGTATTCCTCGTTCTCATATCCAACAAGGAACTCTGTGAGCTTGTCCCGGGTCTGCTGGTCCACATGCTCCGCCACTACAATGGCCTCAGCAGGGATGGCGCCGGACTCGTGGATAATCTTCACGTCGCCTTCCTTGGCATTGCCGTTGGCAATTTCAGAAGCCAGAATCTGGTCGGAAATGGGAACGACATCCACGTCACCCTTGATAACCGCCTGCAGTCCAGCCTGGTGAGAACCGGAGAAGCTAACAGCCTCAAAGAAGTCTCCGTTGGTATGAAGCATGTCAGAGTTCAGCGCATCATCGGGAAATGCCTTGATAATTTCTGCTGTAGGCACCAGATTGCCGGAGGTGGAATCCGGATCTACAAAGGCCATGGTGCGTCCTTTGATATCGGCAATGGAATTGATATCCTCATTGGCGCTGCTGGTAATGAATACGGAGTGATAGATTGCCTTTTCAGGATCTCCATCCTGGGCTTTCATAACGATAGGCTCCAAATCGGTGCGCTCCACACCCAGAGCCAGCGCCTGAGAGCCCATGTAAGCCATATCGGCGCTGCCGGTACGGAGTGCCTCAATGATGGCATTATAGTCACTGGCCTGAATCTCCTCTACTTCGCAGCCCAGGAATTCACTCAGATCCTTAGCCATGCCGTTACGGGCGTCGGCGCTCTCTGCGGTGGATTCATTGGGGGCATAAGCGATGGTAAATACGCCATCTTCTCCACCGATGCCGGATGTATTGGCGGAGTCCGTTTTGCCGGAGGTGCCGCAGCCTGCCAGCAAAGATGCCGCTACAATGGCAAACAGGGCAATCGTTCCGATTTTTTTGTAAATTTTCATATTTCTCAAGCTCCTTTTCGTTTCCAATTACTATCTTTGGTTGTATATATCTGCTCCAAAATGGAGAGGATTGTTTCCGGTTCAATGGGGATCGGGTTGTTATCTGCACGGCCTTTTGTCATTCCCAGCTGGGCCAGGTGCGGCAGATCCTTATGCTGCACGCCCCACTCCTCCAGTGTAGTCGGCTGACCGGAGCGGCGCAGAATATCCCGGATTTTTTCTTCCAGTTCTTCCGTATCTGCAACTCCCAAAGCCTGCAGCAGCGGTTCCGGTTTCCTCAAAGACGGGGCATTCAGCCGGAATACCGGTCCCAGCAGCATACTCACTGCTGTGCCATGGGGAATTGCCCAATGCATTGTCAGAGGATAGGAAATGGAATGACAGGCCGTCGTCTTGGTATTGCTGAAAGCCATACCCGCCAGCATGCTGCCCCGGGCCATGGCATCGTGGGCCCCCATCTTTCCTGCAAGCAGGTCGTCCATACTTCCCATCACCGTACGAATGGCTTCCAGCGCCAGTGCCTGGGACACGGCGTTGGTTCCCTTAGCCCAGTAGCTCTCCACTGCGTGGGCCACCGCATCCAAGGCGGAGGATACTGCCAGAGTCATGGGCATGCCGGCTGCCAGTTCCGGATCCACCAGCGCGGCCCATGCATAATTTTCCCGGCATTCTACCGACCGTTTGGCGTCTTTTGTTGGGTCCCAGATGGTGGCCCAGCAGGTCACCTCGCTGCCGGTTCCCGCTGTGGTGGGCACGCCAATCCACCGGGCGGATGGGCTTGCGTACTCCTTGTTGATAATCATCGTCCGCAGCGCATCCACATCGGAGATTTGTTTGCCATACAGGCAGCACAGGGATTTTCCCACATCCAGCGTACTGCCGCCGCCTACTGCCACCACTACTTCCGGCGCAAAGTCTTTGGTTGCCTGGTAGGCCTCAAACAGCTGCTCCACAGTGGGATTGGATGCCCCGAAAACCAGGCTGTGAACCGTAAAACCAGCGTCTTTCAGTCCGGCAAATGCCGGCAGATTCAAAACCGTTTTGTTCCACACCAGCAGCAGCACCTCTTTGCGTGCCAGATGCATATTGGAAAGCAATTCTGCCAGCATTGCTGTGCAGCCTGAACCTTCTACCGTTTGGACAGGATTATAATACCGGTTCAACGTACTGCCTCCTTCTGTGCCATACGGCGGTTCAGCTCTTCCACTGCCTTCGGCAACTCTTGAATGGAATCAATCACCAGATCTGCTCCGGCTTCCAAATACCGCTGTGTTGCCTGCTGTTTGCGTCGACTCACTTCCTGAGGTTCTGCGCTTTCGTATTCCTCCTGGGTAAAGCCCAAGATGTTGGAACCGGTGAGGATGCCAATGCTCCAGGCGCCGGCATTTTTGCCTTCCAGGATATCCACCACGGTATCGCCTACCTTAACTACGCAGCATGGCGGATACACATTCAATCTGCGCATGCACTCGTATAGCATGAACGGCGTGGGACGGCTTGCTCCGGTAATGTCGGGAGTGATCACGCAGTCAGCGCTGTAGCCCAGTTCTGCCGCTCTGGGCAGAACCTGCTCCATCATCTGAGACGTGTATCCAGTGGTAGAGGCGATTTTCAGGCCCTGCTTGCGCAGCTGATTTACTGTCTCCACCACACCGGGAATCGGCACACTGTACTGGGCAACGACTTCGTAAAGGGTTGCTTCAAAGATCTGGTACAGCCGATCCACATTCTCTTCCGTCCAAGGAGCGCCGTAGCGGTCCTGCCATTGGCGGCTGCCGGAAGGAGAGGCCAGCAGCTGACGGATATGAGCCTTTTTCTCCATGCCCATGGGCTTGTTGATTTCTTCCTTGGTCAGATGGATTCCTGCCTGGGTGAATACCCGGTCAAAAACTGTGCTGGGAGCACTGGAACCATAGTCCACCGTAGTCCCTGCCCAGTCGAATACGATCATTTGAATCGTGTTTGTATCTGTCATTCCGAACACCTCAATCGCTGTTAATTGCAGTTATTTTTGATTGCAGCATCATTATAAACAGCATCTAACCGCAATTCAATCATGTTTACGTCAATGCTTTGTAAAATAAACAGCAAAAAACCGCAGGCATAGCCTGCGGTTTTCATTGTACGCACTATTGGATTTGGATTCCTTTTTTTCGATACTCCTCACGAATCTCCTGAGAAATATGCTCATCCATGACCAGAAGATCCACCTGCTCCACCCCCAGTGCCACACGTTTAGAACATTTACCCAATTTGCTGGAATCCATCACCGCAACCACTTTCCGGGAGATCTTTGCCAGAAGCTGGATAACGCCGATTTCCTCCATCCTGAAATCTGTGAATCCATCTTGATAGTTAACTGCGTTGATTGACAGGAATGCCACATCCGGCCGGTATGTCTCAAATTCCCGTTCGCAAACAGTGCCGAATGTCGAACGTTCCATTGGATCCACGTTGCCGCCAATGGCAATCAAATGAATGGAAGGATTCTGCATGAGGATATTCAGTGCAGCATAGTTGTTGGTAACAACAGTAATGTTCAGATTCAATGTGGCCAGTTCCTGCGCCAGAACGGTATTGGTTGTTCCGGAGTTTAGGGCAACCACATCCCCTTCTTTGATATACGCAAGGGCTTTTCGTGCAGCCTCCCGCTTTTCCTCGCTGTGGATAATTTCCCGGCCGTTGAAATGAGACAACGACAGCATGGTTTCCGGCAGACAAGCTCCTCCGTGAACATACTTGATCAGCCCTTCCTGCTCC